>NZ_DASWTD010000526.1:0-1686 GCF_036402335.1 Sphingopyxis sp.
AGCCTCTCGAGCCCGTCGCTATAGGGCCGCATTTCCGTTTCGAGCGCGTCGAGCCCCGCGAGCATCTCCGGCGGCGCGATGAACAGCGCAGGGGAGGGGCGGGAGGGCGCGGCGCCACCGGCACCGGGAGTTTCGAAATGCGCGCGGCTGAAGGCGGTCATGCCGCGCACCACCGATTTGCCGATGCCGAAATGATAATAAGTCGCGCTGCGGCCGCTCGAATGATAGCCGAAGCCGCTCTCGGCTTCGAGCAGAACGGTCCGTCCGTGCGGGGCGAGCCGCGCGGCTGCCGATACGCCAGCGATGCCGCCGCCCACGATCAGAAAATCGGCTGTCTGCAATTTCCGGTCCCTTCCAGCAATATTTGGGCTTTAAGGCAAGATTCTCCTCTGCGAACCCTGAGATGTACGGGATTAGGCAAAGCGCCTTGCATAATCACGCAACTCGGCATTGATGACGTCGCGATCAAGCGCGAAATGTGCTTCCCGATGGCAATTCGGGCAGAGGGCAACGCACGTCCAGACCCTGTCGCTGGCGCCCACGCCCAGAATGTGATGCACGTCCAGGAAGCCTGTATAAGGGCGATGAACACCGCACACCTCGCGCTCGCATCGGCCTTTGGCTCTCTCCAGCACCGCGGCCCGCACTTTGGGATCGCGTCGATAACCGGAACGGATGGTGGTCAGTCGTTCGCCGCCATCGCGGCCAAGCAAGGCGGCGTCCAGGGGGAGATCGTCAACGCTATCGTCGCCAAGTTCGCCACCCGATGCGGGCTGCGCCAGCAGGTTGATGACGCCCGGCCAATTCCACAACACGTCAGCGACTCCATGCGCGGAGGGCCAGCGATCATCTTGCAGCCATATCGTCGGGCTGGTGCCGTTCTCCGCATGATTCTTCGTCCAGCGGCCGGTTTCGCCCGATGCAATGATGCGGGCGCTCGCCTGTCGCTGGCCTTGCCAGATGGCCGGCATCTGATCGCTAGGCACAAGGACCGCGAAAACGACGCCGTCGATCCCGTCCTGAACAAACAGCATATGTGTGATCCCGCCCGCGCTGGCTCGCTCGGCGACGAACGCCAGTGTGCGATCCCAATCATTCTCTATCAGCTTTGCGCGGAGTTGCGCGGCCGAATAGAGCCCCTCCCGCGCGTTCCGGCCGTCGCGTCGCCAGCAAAGGCGAACATGCATCCTGAAGGGCCGGCCGTCGCGCTCGGCGGCAATGATTTGCGTGATGGCCGTGCCGTGCGCTTCGCGCTGATCGTCGATCCTGTGGAAGCCTCGTTGCGCGAGCATGGAGGCGATGTGGTCGCGCGTCGCCGTTTCGGCGTTGAGGCTCGCTTCGGTTCGGAATTGACGGGTCGCCATAGAGTGCCCTCGCTGATCGTCATTACGATCCCTATCGCTATCCTGAAGTTAGTGAAGAAATCGCCTCGACTACGTTCATGCTGGAACGAGCGAAGGAAATGGTGACGCACCACCGGGCCGTCGCCGTTCTTGAAGATGGCGATGATCCCGGTGTTGCCGACGCCGGTGGGGACCGTGAAGCCGAGCTTGCGCATTTCCCTGGCGGGAAAGTCGGCGGTCCTGGCCTCCTGAAAGCCGAGCTCGGGATGCGCGTGGATGTCTTTAAACACTCCCGTACCCTGTCCCTGCGAGGCTTGATCGCGGCCGCCGCGGCACCCTCGCT
>NZ_DASWTD010000527.1:0-15822 GCF_036402335.1 Sphingopyxis sp.
CCAAGCTTGGCGACGACATCTTCGGGTCGAGCGCGACCGACAATTTCCGCGAAATGGCCGACGCGCGCACCGCCGACAGCCTCGCCGCGATGCGCCAGTTCGGGATCGCCGACATGGTCGAGCGGCAGTTCCGCGGCCAGCTTGGCGGCGCGGCTGGAGGCGTGCAATGAGCGATCTGCTCGGCATCGGCTATAGCGGGCTGAAAGCCTATTCGCGCGCGCTCTCGACCGTGGGCGACAATATCGCCAACGCCCAGACGCCCGGATATGCGCGTCGCCGGCTCGACATGATGGAAGCCGTCGGCGGCGGAAATTCGATTTTCTACCGCGGCAACACCAATCCCGGCGGCGTCGACATCCGCGGTGTGAACCGTTCGGTCGACGCGTGGCTGATCGAGGATTCGCGAATCTCGGGCGGCGATGCCGAACGTTCGGCGACGCGGCTCGGCTGGCTCGACAAGGTCGAAGGCGCGCTGAGCGACGAGACGAACGGCATCAAGACGGGCCTCACCAAGCTTTATACCACCGCCGACCAGCTGACTTCCGATCCCTCGAATCGCACGCTGCGCGCACAGTTCCTGCAATCGGTCGACGATATCGCGTCGGGCTTTCGCACCGCCGCCGGTCAGCTCGACAAGATGGGCGAGGGGATCGAAGGTGCGGCGACGAGCGCGGTCGACCAGCTCAACGCCAATCTGAACGCGCTCGAACAGGTCAATGTCGGGCTGCGCAAGGCGCGGCCGGGCTCGACCAACGAGGCGAGCCTGCTCGACGAACGCGACCGGCTGCTCGACCAGATTTCATCGCAAGCGGGCGTCAAGGCGACCTTCGACGACCGCGGCGCGGCGACGGTGCGCGCGGCCGGTTCGGGCGACCTGCTCGTCGGCGGCGGCGTCGTGAACCCGGTTTCGGTGACCGCCGCGGCCGACGGACGCCTGTCGTACAGCGTCGGCGGTGCGCCGCTCGCCATCACGACGGGTTCGCTCGCGGGATTGTCGGAGGCGGCGGGTCATGTCGCCGACCAGCGCGCATCGCTCGACACGATGGCGACGCAGTTCGCCGGCCAGCTCAACGCTGCACATCAGGCGGGCACCGATGCCGATGGCAATCCGGGCCAGCCGCTGTTCACCGGTACGAGCGCGGCGACGCTGGCCGCGGCGCCTCTCGCGCCCGACCAGGTTGCAGTGGCGAACGCGTCGGGCAGCAACGGCAATATGCTCGCGCTCGGCGCGATGCGCGGGGCGAATGATCCCGAAGCGCGCTGGTCGGGCCATCTGGCGACGCAGGCGCAGACGGTTGCGTCGGCGCGGGCGCAGGACGCCGCCGCTTCGACGCGCGCCGATGCCTCGGCCGCGGCGCGTGACGGAGTGAGTCAGGTCGATCTCGATACCGAGGCAGCCGAACTGCTGCGTTTCCAGCAGGCCTATTCGGCCGCGGCGCGGACGATCCAGGTCGCACGCGAAACCATGCAGACGCTCCTGAGCTCGCTGTAAGGAAGGCGAAGACGATGATTAATGCCGTGGGCAATCGCATGACGCGCGAAATTGCGCGCCAACAGAAACTCGCCGATGCGCTCGAGCGGACGCAGATCCAGATATCGGGCGGAAAAAGGCTGCTGCGCATGTCCGACGATCCCGTCGCGGCGCGGCGCATCGCGACGATCGGCACGACCCAATCGAGCATGGCCGCCTGGTCGTCGAACATCAATTCGGCGTCGGCGCTAGTGTCGCAGGCCGATGGCGTGATGAAGTCGGTGACCAATTTGATGACGCGCGCGCGCGAACTGACGCTCGCTGCGGCGAGCGACACGACCAATCCCGCCGACCGTGCCACCATCGCTGCCGAACTCGGCACGATCGCCGACGAGATCGATGCGCTGGCCGCGACCCGCGATTCGAACGGCGAACCGGTCTTTGCGACCGGCACCGCGCGCGTGATGCGTTTCGATTCCGACGTGACGTTCGCGCCGGTCCCGACAGCAGCCGATGTGTTCGTCGTCGGCGGTAACAGCCTGTCGACGAGCATCCGCGACGCCGCTGCCGGGGTGGCGGCAGGCGACAAGGCCGCGATGAGCGGCTCGGTCACGACGCTCGCTACAGCGATTGGCCATGTCGCCGACCAGCATGCCGCGATCGGTCTGTCGGGCGGGCGGCTCGAGCGGATCGGCGACGGCCTCGCGGCGCGCGGCATCACGCTCAAGGACGAACGCTCAAGCGTCGAGGACACCAATCTCGATGTCGCGATCGCCGAACTCAACGCGCTCGACCTGACGCTGGGCGCCGCCCAGGCGGCTTTCGCGAAGATCAACCGGCAGACCTTGTTCGATATTTTGAACTGATCGCGCTCAATATTCCGGCGCCGCTGCCGTTAATCATCAAGACGTCTTTTAAGTGAGGGGTTCCCACACCCCGATGGAGTTGCTCGCACATGTTTCCCGTTGTCGGCATTGTCGTTCTGATCCTGCTGGTCTTCGGGGGCTTCGCGCTGACCGGCGGCAATCTCGAACCCGTATTGCACGCCCTGCCGCACGAGATGCTGATCATCGGCGGCGCCGCGATCGGATCGCTGATCATCGGCAATTCGGGCGCCGACCTGAAGGCGCTCGGCGGCGGGCTCGGCAAGGTGTTCAAGGGACCGCAGTACAAGAAGCAGGACTATCTCGACTGCATCCTGCTCGTCTCGACGCTGATGAAGATGATGCGCACCGAGGGGCCGGTCGCGGTCGAACCGCATATCGAAGACCCGGCGAATTCGCCGATCTTCCAGCAATATCCCAAGCTGCTCAAGGACCAGACATTGGTCCACCTGATCTGCGATACGCTGCGCCTCGTCGTCGTGTCGTCGGGCACGCTCGATCCGCACGCGGTCGAGGACGTGATGGACAACGCGCTGAAGAACCACCACCACCACGCCATCAAGCCCGCCGACGGGCTCCAGAGCCTGGCCGACGCGCTGCCCGCGCTTGGTATCGTCGCCGCGGTGCTCGGCGTCGTGAAGACGATGGGCTCGATCGACAAGCCGCCCGAAATCCTCGGCGCGATGATCGGTTCGGCGCTGGTCGGAACCTTCCTCGGCGTGCTCCTCGCCTACGGGCTGGTCGGCCCGTTCGCGACGCGCGCGCGCACGGTGATCGAAAGCGACGGCGCCATCTATCAGACGGTGAAGCAGTTGATCGTTGCGTCCTTGCACGGTCATCCGCAACCGCTGGTGATCGAGGCCGCGCGCTCGGGGGTCGAGCATTCGAACCAGCCGAGCTTTGCCGAAGTCTTTGACGGGATGCGGGGCCGCTGATGGCTGCGCGCCCCAACATGCCGCGCCCGATCATCGTCAAGAAGATCATCGAGGCGCCGCACGCTGCGCATCATGGCGGCGCGTGGAAGGTCGCCTATGCCGACTTCGTGACCGCGATGATGGCCTTCTTCCTGCTGATGTGGCTGCTCGGCGCGACGACCGAGAAGCAGCGCAAGGCGCTCGCCGATTATTTCGCGCCGACGATCGTCCAGACGAAAACCGACACGGCCGGTTCGACCGGGCTGTTCGGGGGCGATTCGCTGGTGGCGGCGGATCGCTATCCGCACGGCGCGGCGCAGACCGGTACCCGCGCGATGACCATCCCGCGCGATGCGGTCGGCGGGCCGAGGGAGGCGTCGGGACGCGAGCGCGATGCCGAATCAAAGAAATTCAGCCTGCTGGCCCAGTCGCTCAAGGAGCGGATCCAGAGCAAGGGCGAGCTCAAACGCCTCGCGCGGAATCTGCGTTTCACCGAAACCGCCGAGGGATTGCGCATCGATATCGTCGACGATGCCGATTTTTCGATGTTCGTCCTTGGCACCAGCCAGCTCACCCCGGCGGGGGCGCGGCTGTTCGGCGAAGTCGCGAAACCGATCGCCGAGGTGAGCAACCAGGTGATGATCCGCGGCCATACCGATGCCGCGCCCTGGTCGGCCAGGTCGGGCACGAACAATTGGCGGCTGTCGGTCGACCGGGCGGAAGTGACACGCCACTATCTGGAGTATCGCGGCATCGCCTCGAACCGCTTTGCGCGCATCGAAGGCGTCGCCGATCGCGAGCCCTATGTGCCCTCCGACCGATTCGATCCGCGCAACCGCCGCATCTCGATCACGCTCGGCTGGCGAAACGCTCCCGACAATTAGTGCCAGTTTGGCAGCATATCGGATCGTCCCTAACGCAATTGCGCCAACATTACTTCCATTATGGCAATAACCCTTTGTTTTGAAGGGGTTATGACCTGATGGATAATCTTTTGTTTACCAGTTTCGTCAATCTCCGGGTTCATCGAAGAGGCGCCGTTTTGGGGGGCGCGGTGGAGACCGAAATGACCGTGGGGCAGAACAACAACGCAGCGCTCGAAACGCTGATCATCGGCAGCAGCGCTGCCGCCGTGCGGCTGCGCGAAATGATCCGCCGCGTGGCGCGGTCGAACGCCTCGGTCATGCTCTGCGGCCCGTCGGGCTCGGGCAAGGAACTGGTGGCACGCGCCATCCATGATGAAGGCGTCCGCGCCGGCCAGCCCTTTGCCGCGATCAACTGCGGCGCGATCCCCGGCGAACTTATCGAATCCGAACTTTTCGGGCATGAAAAGGGCAGCTTTACCGGCGCGCACGCCCGGCGGATCGGCCACTTCGAAGCCACCGAGGGCGGCACGATCTTTCTCGACGAAATCGGCGACATGCGTTTCGACATGCAGGTCAAGCTGCTCCGCGTGCTCGAAGACCGGACGATCGTCCGTGTCGGCAGCAGCGACGTGCGCGATATCGATGTCCGCGTGATTTCGGCGACGCACCAGGATCTCGGCGCCGCGATCGCCGAAGGCAAATTCCGCGAAGACCTATTCTTCCGGCTCGGCGTGGTTGTGCTGCAGGTCCCCAGCCTCGCCAGCCGCGTCGAGGATATTCCTGCCCTCATCCGCCATTTCCAGCGCAAGATGCCCGCCGACGTCAAATGCCGTTTCGACGACGCGGCGATGGCGTTGCTGATGCAGCACGCCTGGCCGGGCAATGTGCGCGAACTCCGCAATTTTGTCGAACGCGCCAGCGTTCTCCATGGCGGCGAGACCCTCGGCCTCGACGATGTCGCCATGCTTTTGAACCCCACCGCAGCGCTTGCGCCGCGGCAGGCTGTCCCCAGCAGCCCTGCCGCGGTGCAGGCCAGCGCGGAAGATTTCGCAGCTTTGGCTGCGCCGCATGCCAAGACGCCGGCGCCCGGCCGTCCGATCGACCTCAAGCGCGAGATCGAGACGATCGAACTCGAACAGATCCATGTCGCGCTCGATCTTGCCGACGGCATCATTTCGGAAGCGGCACGCCTGCTGACGCTAAAGCGCACGACGCTGATCGAAAAGATGCGCAAATACGGGGTTCACCAGCAGGCCGCCTGACGGCCGCACATATGAGTTTTCAGCGAGAGCTGGAAAAGGGGGCTCTGGTCCGCCCCCGCATCGCCCGGCCGCCCGTCCCCACCTAGGGCGGCCGGGTACCCATTTCGATGATGCGATGGTCGAACGGCCTTCAGGCAAAGGCCCCGACGCTCTCGATGAACTTGATCACCGAAATCGGTTTCGAGACATAGGCTTCGGCCCCCGCGGCGCGAATCTGTTCCTCGTCGCCTTTGCCGGCATAGGCGGTGACCGCCATGATCGGTACCGCGCGCAATGTCAGGTCGGCCTTCATCTGGCCGATCAGTTCAAGCCCGCTGACATGCGGCAGCTGGATATCCATGATGATCAGGTCGGGCGAGACTTCGCGCGCCTTGACGAGCGCGTCGCGCCCGTCGCGCACCGGGTGCGCGTTATAGCCATGGGCGTTGAGCAGGTCGCAGAAGAGGCGCAGGTTGAGCTCATTATCCTCGACGACCAGGATGGTCTTGCCCATGTTACTTATGTTCCCCACCTTGCGTGCGCGGCCCGTTTAGGCGAATCGGCCGCACGACACAATTGCATCGCGACGAAGGGACACGCGACTTGAATGATGGCGATGCCGCGCTGGCGCTTCAGGCGCTCGGCTGGATTTTAAGCGACGAACCGCGTGCCGAACGGCTGCTGGGCCTGACCGGGCTCGCGCCGGGCGAACTGCGCGCCTCGCTGGATGAGCAGGCGACGCTCGCGGCGATCCTGTCGTTCCTCACCGCCCACGAAAACGACCTTGTCGCCTGCGCCGATGCGTTGCAGGTGCCGCCTGCCAGCATCGCCGCCGCCGCACAGAGACTTGAAGGAACCCCTGCATGAACCGCCCGCTCGTCATCACCGATTGCGACGAGGTGCTGATGCACATGGTCGTGCCCTTCGCCGAATGGGTCGACGCCGAACATGGCGTGATCTTTCGCATCGAGGATGCGAGCTTCGCCAATGCGCTAAAGCGCAAGGAATGCGGCACGCCGCTCGAGGCAGCCGAAGTGTGGCCTTTGCTCGATGGATTTTTCCGCAAGGAAATGACCCGGCAATATCCGATAGCGGGCGCGCTCGCAGCGATGGCGGCGATCGGTGCCGAGGCCGATATCGTCGTGCTCACCAACGTCGGCCCCGAACATCAGCAGGCGCGGATCGAACAGCTTGCGCTCCACGACTTCCACGCGCCCGTGATCGGCAGCCGCGGCGGCAAGGGCGAGCCGGTGCGCCGCCTGATCGAGCAATATCAACCCTCGGTCGCGGTGTTCATCGACGACCTTGCGGGCCATCATCAGTCTGTCGCGCACGAAGCGCCCGACGTGTGGCGTCTCCACCTCGTCGGCGAGCCGGCGATCGCCGGCAAGATCGCGCCCTCGCCCTGGGCCCATGCACGAATCGACGATTGGAAAGACGCGCGGAGCTGGATATTGGCGCGCCTCGCCGAAAACATCCCCGCTCCGGCCCCTCAACCAGTTTAAGCTTGCCGGTTTAAGAAGGAACGACCCATGGATATCGCCGTCAAACTCGCCGAACTCGGCCTCGAACTCCCCAAGCCCGCCGCGCCGGTCGCCGCCTATGTGCCCGCGGTCGAGCATGGCGGGGTGCTTTATGTCAGCGGCCAGCTGCCGTTCCGCGATGGCCAGGTGGTGACCGGCCGGCTTGGCGAGGATGTCGATGTCGCGGGCGGGCAAGACGCCGCGCGGCGGGTCGCGCTGATGCTCGTCGCACAGATCGGGCAGGCGCTCGGCGGCGACTGGTCGCGCGTTGAACGCATCGTCAAGCTCGGCGTGTTCGTGAATAGCACCCCCGGCTTCACCGATCAGGCAAAGGTCGCCAATGGCGCGTCGGACCTGTTCGAAGCGCTGTTCGGCGAAGCGGGCCGCCATGCGCGCGCCGCGGTCGGCGTCGCGGTGCTGCCGCTCGGCGCCGCGGTCGAGGCCGACGCGATCGTCGCGGTGCGCCCGGCATAGATCATGGCCGAGGCCGACCCACCGGCGCGGACGATCTCGCTCGGAACCGGTGTCGCCGCGATCGATGCGGCGGCATGGGACGCGCTTCACGATGGCGGCAATCCGTTCGTCGGTCACGCCTTCCTGTCGCTGCTCGAAGCGTCGGGCAGCGTCGGGCCAGGGACCGGCTGGCAGGCGGCGCCGCTGCTGGTCGAGGATGCGGCGGGTGCATTGGTGGCGGCCGCGCCGGCCTATCTGAAATCGCACAGCCAGGGCGAATATGTGTTCGACCATGTATGGGCCGATGCCTGGGCGCGCGCGGGCGGCGACTATTATCCAAAGCTGCAGATCGCGGCGCCGTTTACGCCGGTGCCGGGTCCGCGCCTGCTCTCGCGGGATCACTCCGACGCGTTGCTGCTCCTCCGCGCTGCCGAGGCGGTGGTGCGGCAGAATCAATTGTCATCGGCGCACGCGACCTTTGTCGCGCCCGAACAGATGCCGCTGTTCGAAGAGGCCGGCTGGCTCGTCCGCCGCGATATCCAATTCCATTTCGCCAACACAGGCTACGCCGGTTTCGACGATTTCCTCGCGACGCTGAACGCGCAAAAACGCAAGCAGCTTCGCAAGGAACGGCTGCGCGCAGCCGAGGGTCTGCGGATCGAAGAACTGACCGGCGACGCGATCCGGCCCGAGCATTGGGACGCGATGTGGCTTTTCTATCAGGACACCGGCGCGCGCAAATGGGGGCATCCCTATCTGACCCGCGAAGCATTCGACCTGATGGGTGAGGGCATGGCAGAGCAGATCATCCTGCTGATCGCCTATGACCGTGACGAGTGGCCGGTCGCAGGCGCGCTGCACTTCCTCGGCGCCGATACGCTCTACGGCCGTTACTGGGGGTGCCTCGCCGAAATCCCCTATCTGCATTTCGAGCTATGCTATTATCGCGCGATCGATATCGCGATCGAGCGCGGACTCGCGCGGGTCGAGGCGGGCGCGCAGGGCGGGCACAAGCTGGCGCGCGGCTATGGCCCCGTCGCCACCTGGTCGGCGCATTTCATCGCCGATCCGGGATTTCGCCGCGCCATCGCCGATTATCTTGAACAGGAACGGCAGGCGGAAACGGCCGAGATGGAATGGCTGGAGGGGCATACACCCTTCAAGCGCAAGGGCTAGGCGTTATCCCTTTTCGTCACCCCGGGCTTGATCCGGGGTCCAAGCTTTGCCGCTCGGATGGATTCCGGATCACGTCCGGAATGACGAGGAGAAGGAACCGGAAGAATCAGGCCGCGAAGCGCCGGGCGGCCGGACGGCGCGCCGTCTCGTCGAGCCAGGCGCGCGCCTGGCGCTGCGCTTCGGCGATTTCGTCACGGCTCATTTCGTCCGACACGTCGGCGCGGCACTGCTGGCTTTCGATATTACCGCCGAGCGCAGCGAGGTTGAACCATTTATGCGCCTGGATCAGGTCGACATCGACCCCCCCCGTTCCGGTCGAAAACGCGATACCGAGATCGAAATAGGCATTGGCGTCGCCGCGTGCGGCGTCGAGCAGACGGCTCTCGATCAGATATTGGGCAGACTTCAGACTGTTCGCCATGATAACCCCCTTTGCCTCCACCCCACATGGAGACCTCGGGCCCCAAACTTGCGGCTTATGGTCAACAAAGCGTTAACGATGATCCGACTTTTTTGTGGATATCGTCCAAATACCGCAGAAAACGGCGATTCTAGAGATTAATCAACCGACCGAAAGATTGTCGATCAGCCGCGTTTTTCCGATCCGCGCCGCCGCGAGAAGGCGGGCGGGCTTCCGAAAGGCGCGCAATCTTTCAAGGCTGTCGGCATCGGCAAGCGCGACATAGTCGACGCTGTCGAAGCCGCCCGTGACGATCGCGGCCTCGGCCTTGGCGAGCGTTTCGTCGACGTCGGCACCGCCCGCGATCGCTTTGGCCGCGGCACGAAGCGCGTCGGGAAAGGCGGTTGCCGCTGCGCGCTGTTCCTTCGACAGATAGGCGTTGCGCGACGACAGCGCGAGGCCGTCGGTGTCGCGCGCGATCGGTGCGCCCAGAATATCGATCCCGAAATCGAGGTCGCGCGCCATACGGCGGATGATCGCGAGCTGCTGCCAGTCCTTTTCGCCGAAGATGGCGACGTCGGGCCGCACCTGGTTGAACAATTTGGCGACGACGGTCGCGACGCCGTCGAAATGGCCGGGGCGCGCGGCGCCGCAATAATCGGCGCCGAGTTCGGCGACCTCGATATGCGTGCTGTGGCCGGGCGGGTAGACGGTGGCGACGTCGGGCGCCCAGAGCACGCTCGTCCCTTCCTGCGCCAGCAGCGCGGCATCGCGCGCCTCGTCGCGCGGATAGGCGGCGAAATCCTCGTTGGGGCCGAACTGGGTCGGATTGACGAAGATTGACACGACCACCTGGTCGGCGACGCGCTTCGCCATGCGGACGAGCGAGAGATGGCCGTCGTGCAGCGCGCCCATCGTCGGCACCAAAGCCACGCTCTTCCTGCCCTGCTTCAGTGCCGTAACGGCACGGTGCAGCATCGCGATGTCACGGATGATTTGCACGCCCGGTCGCCCTCCGATATTGGCGCGACTATATCACTTCGCGCGCCGGCCGCCCATGCCGCGCAAACAGGAAAATCGCAACGCTCATGACGACCCCCGCACCGCACCGCATCATCTTTGCCAACGAAAAGGGCGGGACCGGCAAATCGACCTGTGCCGTGCATTTCGCGGTCGCGCTGGCGACGCAGGGCTGGCGCGTCGCGGGTATCGATCTCGACCCGCGCCAGCGTACCTTCCACCGCTATCTCGAAAATCGCGAACAGACCGCAAAGCGTCGCGAGGTCGCGCTGCCGACCCCACGCTTCGAGGTGTTCACGGGCTCGACGATTGAGGAACTCGACGAACAGGTCGCGCGGCTGAGCGAGGATGCCGATTATATCATCGCCGACACGCCGGGCCGCGACGATATGTTCGCGCGCCACCTCGCGACGAGCGCCGACACGCTGGTGACGCCGATCAACGACAGCTTCATCGACTTCGACCTGATCGGGCAGGTCGACCCCGAAACCTTTCAGGTCACCAGGCCGAGCTTCTATTCCGAATTGATCTGGGACACGCGCAAGACGCGCGCGAAGACCGACGGGCGGACGATCGACTGGATCATCCTGCGCAACCGCCTCCAGCATGTCGATGCGCACAATATGCGCCGCGTCGGCGAAGCGCTGACCCAGCTCTCGCGCCGCGTCGGTTTCCGCGTCATCCCGGGGCTTGGCGAACGCGTCATCTATCGCGAGCTTTTCCCGGCCGGGCTCACTTTGCTCGACAAGGCGCACCTTGGCGGCATGGGCATCGGCCATGTCGTCGCGCGGCAGGAACTTCGCGAAGCGATGGGTGGGTTGAACCTTCCCGCGCGCGAGCGGTTCCATCCCGACGGCGACCTGTTCGCCGCCGCCTGATTTCCTTCTCTCCCCCAGAGGATCAACGATGACGCATGATTTCCATCCGACGATGCTCCGCGAATATGACATCCGCGGCGTCGTCGGCGACACGCTGTCCGATGCCGATGCCTATGCGATCGGCCGCAGCTTCGCGACGCTGGTCGCGCGGGCGGGCGGGAAACGCGTCGCGGTCGGCTATGACGGGCGGCTGTCGTCGCCGATGCTCGCCGATGCGCTGATCGAGGGAATCAATGCCGCGGGGGTCGATGCGCTGAACGTCGGGCTGGGGCCGACGCCGATGCTCTATTATGCCGCGTCAACCGAGGATGTGGATGGCGGCATACAGATAACCGGCAGCCACAATCCCCCCGACTATAATGGTTTCAAATTTGTGATGCAGGGGCGTCCCTTCTACGGCGCCGATATCCTGGGCATCGGCAAAATGGCCGCCGCGGGCGACTGGGACAGCGGAGAAGGCACGTCTGAGAGCATCGACATCGTCGACGCCTATGTCGACCGGCTGGTCGAGGGCTTCGCCGGTGGCGCCTTCCGCATCGGCTGGGACGCCGGCAACGGCGCCGCCGGCACCGTTATCGAGAAACTGACGGCGCGTCTGCCCGGTGAGCACCACCTGCTGTTTACCGACATCGACGGCCATTTCCCGAACCACCATCCCGATCCTACCGAAGAGAAGAATCTGGCGGACCTGCGCAAGCTCGTCGCCGAGAAGAGCCTCGATTTCGGCGTCGCTTTCGATGGAGACGGCGATCGTATCGGCGCGATCGACGGCGAGGGGCGGGTGATCTGGGGCGACCAGCTGCTGCAAATCTATGCCGCTGCGGTGCTGAAGGACCTTCCCGGCGCGACCGTCATCGCCGATGTGAAGGCGAGCCAGGCGCTGTTCGACCGTGTCGCCGAACTTGGCGGCAAGCCGCTGATGTGGAAGACCGGCCACAGCCTGATCAAGGCGAAGATGAAGGAAACCGCCAGTCCGCTCGCCGGCGAGATGAGCGGGCATATCTTCTTCGCCGACCGTTATTACGGCTATGACGACGCGCCCTATGCCGCGGTGCGGCTGATCGAGGCAGCGACGAAACTCGGCCGGAGCGTGACCGAGCTGCGTGGCGGCATGGCGCCGATGGTCAACACCCCCGAGATGCGGTTCCAAGTGGACGAGAGCCGGAAATTTGCCATTGTGGACGAAGTCCTCGACCGGCTTGCCGAATCGGGGGCGCAAGTCGACCGTACTGACGGTGCACGCGTGCTGACCGACGACGGCTGGTGGCTGCTCCGCGCCTCGAACACGCAGGACGTGCTCGTCGCGCGCGCCGAGGCGAAGGACGAGGCCGCGCTGGCGCGGCTGCTTGCCGCAATCGACGAACAGCTTGCCCTCTCGGGGATCGTGCGCGGACCGCAGGCGGGGCATTGAGCGCCTGTTTCCGGCGCCTCGACGAATGCCCTGCAATAATCTTGCCAGATTGACGTTTGCGGCGCTCCTCGGGTAACGCCCGCACATGTCTCATCAGGAAGCGATGTGAAATGACCGACGACGAAGCGAGCCCGGCAGTGCTGACGGCAGACGGCGATCATGGTGTCGCCGAGCACCGCGCGCATGTCCGCGAGGATGCCGCCGCCGGCAATGGCCTTGCGGTCATTTCGATAGCGAAAAGCTATGATAAGCGCGTCGTCCTCTCCGACGTGTCGCTGTCGGTGGGCAAGGGCGAGGTCGTCGGCCTGCTCGGTCCGAACGGCGCCGGCAAGACGACCTGTTTCTATTCGATCATGGGGCTAGTGAAGCCTGATGCCGGGCGCATCATGCTCGACGGTGCCGACATCACCGCGCTGCCGATGTACCGCCGCGCGATCCTCGGCCTCGGTTATCTGCCGCAGGAAACCTCGATCTTTCGCGGCATGACGGTCGAACAGAATATCAGCGCGGTGCTCGAACTCAGCGAACCCGACAAGGTGTCGCGCGAGCGGCGGCTCGAAGAGCTGCTCGACGAATTCGGCCTCGCGCGGCTGCGCGATTCGGCGGCGATGGCGCTGTCGGGCGGCGAACGCCGCCGCGCCGAAATCGCGCGCGCGCTGGCGGCCAACCCCTCGATCATGCTCCTCGATGAACCCTTCGCGGGCATCGACCCCTTGTCGATCAGCGACATCCGCGACCTCGTCGCCGACCTCAAGACGCGCGGTATCGGGGTGCTGATCACCGACCATAATGTCCGCGAGACGCTCGATCTCGTCGACCGTGCCTGCATCATCTACGACGGCAAGGTGCTGCTTGCCGGTTCCCCCGAAGAGCTCGTCGCCGACCCCGAGGTGCGTCGCCTCTATCTCGGCGAGGGCTTCTCCTTGTGATCGACTAGTCACGGATGGCGTTGGGTCCGCGCCTCGATCTCCGCCAGTCGCAATCGCTGGTGATGACGCCGCAGCTGCAGCAAGCGATCAAGCTGCTGGCGCTGTCGAACCTCGAACTCGAAGCCTATCTGGCCGAGGCACTCGAGGGCAATCCGTTGCTCGATACCGCGTCGGCGGACAGCGACGGGAGCGGGGCCGACCCCGAATTCGCCCCCGGCAGCGATGGCCCGACGACCGAAGCCGCGTCCCTCGACGCAGATCAGGCGCTGTCAGCGGACGGCGGCGGCGCGAACGACCTCGATATCGACCTCGCCGCCGACAGCTTCCACCATGACAGCGCGAGCGACAATGTCGGGCTGTCGGGATCGGGCGAGGATATCGATTTCGACAGCTTTGCCGAACATGAGGGCACGCTTCACGACCATCTGATGGCGCAGGTCGGCGAGCGGTTCGGCGGGATCGAGGCGATCGTCGCGGGGCAGCTCGTCGCGCTGATCGACGAAACGGGCTATCTGCGCGCCGATCTTGCCGAACTCGCGGCGCAATTGGGTGTGCCGCTCACGCTGATTGAAGAGGTGCTCGCGGGCATCCAGTGCTTCGACCCGTCGGGCGTCGGCGGGCGCGATCTTGCGGAATGTATCGCGATTCAGGCGCGCGAGGCCGATCGCTACGATCCGGCAATGGCCACCATGATTGCGCATCTCGACCTCGTCGCCAAAGGCGCCTTCCCGCAGCTCAAGCGCATTTGCGGGGTCGACGATGAGGATCTCGCCGACATGATTCGCGAACTGCGCGGCTATGACCCCCGTCCCGGCCTCCGATTCGGCGGTGAAGGCGCGCCGGCGGTCGTACCCGACCTCTATATCCGCCAGACCGCGCAGGGATGGGCGGTCGAGGTCAACAGTGGGACGTTGCCGCGGCTGCTGGTCAATCGCCGTTATTACACCGAACTCGCAACCGGCGCGGCGGCGAAGAGCAAGGCATGGCTGTCCGAACAGCTTGCCGGGGCCAACTGGCTGGTGCGCGCGCTCGACCAGCGCCAGCGCACGATCGTCAAGGTCGCGAGCGCGATCGTGAAGCAGCAGGAAGGCTTTTTCCTCCACGGCGTCGCGCATATGCGTCCGTTGACCTTGCGCCAGGTCGCGGAGGAAATCGGCATGCATGAATCGACCGTAAGCCGCGTCACGAGCAACAAATATCTCTCTTGCCCGCGCGGCCTGTTCGAGCTCAAATATTTCTTCTCGAGCGGGATTTCGGCGACCGAAGGCGACGGAGCGGTGTCGGCTGAGGCGGTGAAGAGCCGGATCAAGGCGATGATCGAGGCCGAGGATTCGAAGGCGATCCTCTCCGACGAGACGATCGCGCAGAAACTCTCGGGCGAGGGCCACGACATCGCGCGGCGTACCGTGGTCAAATATCGCGAGGCGATGGGCTATGGCTCTTCGGTGCAGCGGCGGCGGCAGAAGGCGTTGGCGGGCTGAAACAGCCCTCCCGACTGTCGTCACCCCGGACTTGATCCGGGGTCGACGCGGTTGAGCCTTGCTATGGATCCCGGATCAAGCCCGGGGTGACGAAATTAGGGCGAGGGCGGTTGACTTTTCGGCCCCATCCCCATAGTTGCGCCGCTTCGCGTCAATACGCCAAGATTTACGGACAGAGATCATGAAGATTCGCAACAGCCTGAAGTCGCTGAAGGACCGCCACCGGGATAACCGCGTTATCCGCCGCCGTGGCCGCACCTATGTGATCAACAAGACCAACCGCCGCTTCAAGGCGCGCCAGGGCTGATGGCCTTGCGCGGGGCAGCGTTGCCCCGTTTGCTTTTGATGAACAGCGATACGCCGTCGGATGCTTCCGGCGGCGCTTTCGCGTGTCCGGGGCAGCCATGATTCGCCGCAGCGTGATTTTCGACGTCGGCCGCGTGCTGTTCGACTGGGACCTGCGCTATCTCTTCGCCAAGCTGATTGCCGACCGCGACGAACTCGAATGGTTCGTCACCAACGTCGTCACGCCGCAGTGGCATTTCCAGCACGACGCCGGCCGCCCGCTCGCCGAGATGGTCCCTGAGCTTAAAGCCGAATTTCCGGGCCATGCACCCCTGATCGAGGCCTATGCGGCGCGCTTCAACGAGACGATCCCCGGCCCGGTGCCGGGCAGCCTCGAACTCGTCGAACGCCTCGACGCCGCGGGCGTGCCGCTCTTCGCGATCACCAATTTCGGGCATGAATTCTGGGAAGGCTTTCGCCCGACCCAGCCGGTCTTCGACCGTTTCGGCGATATCATCGTCTCGGGCACCGAGAAACTGATGAAGCCCGACCCCGCGATCTACCGCCTCGCGATCGAGCGATTCGGCATCGATCCTGCGGGCGCGCTGTTCATCGACGATGTCGCCGCGAATGTTGCGGGCGCCGAATCGGTCGGGATTGCGGGGCATCGGTTCGTGGACGCGGCGACGCTGGAACGCGCTCTTCTTGCGAAAGGCTATTTGTCCTGAGCTCTGCCGAGCGCTTCCTTCGCGAGCGATAGCGCGGTTTCGAGCGCCTGGTCTGCGGGAACCGCGACGTCGGGACGGACCCCGACATCCTGCCAATTGGTTCTCGTGATCGGGTTGACCGAACGCTTCTCGGGCAAGCTCAGCGCAAAATGCGCATGCACA
>NZ_DASWTD010000528.1:0-7115 GCF_036402335.1 Sphingopyxis sp.
TCAGATCCATCGACACCCGCCCGATCAAAGGCAATGCCCGACCCTGCCACATCGCCCCGCCCGACCCGGCATGGCACCGCAGATAACCATCGGCATATCCCATGTTGGCGACCGCGACCGCGCAGTCGCGCCGCGCCGTCCAGGTCGCGCCATAACCGACCGTTTCGCCTGCACGCACCGTGCGCACCTGAAGCACGCGCGCTTCGGGAAAGGCGACCTGCCGGATGTGTCCCGCGGCTTCGGGTCGCGGCGTACCGCCATAGAGCGCAAGACCGGGGCGCGTCAGGTCGAACGCATAGTCGGCGCCGAGGCAAATGCCGGCGCTATTTGCCAGACTGTAGCGCCGCGCGGGAACTGCCTGCCGGATCGCCTGAAAAGCCGCCAGCTGGCGTGCATTCTGTTCGCTGTCCTCGTCGGCCGAGGCGAGATGGCTCAGCAATGTTTCGATTGCAAGGCCGCGCAGCACGCCACTCGTCGCCTCTTGGGGGCGCAGGCCGAGCCGGCTCATTCCGGTATCGACCATCACGTCGCACGGTCGCCCTTCCCCCGCGTCGCGCCAGCGCCGGACCTGCTCGACGCTGCCGAGTACCGGGCGCGCCGGGATCGTGCGCGCGGCGATCATGTCGGCGGCGGCCGCGCCATGCAGTACCGATAGCGACACCCCCGCAGGGAGCGGCATGAGCGCCGCTGCCTCGGCCCACGTCGCGACGAAGAAATCACGGCAGCCGGCGGAGGCCAGATGCTGCATCACCGCCCGCGCGCCGAGCCCGTAGCCATCGGCCTTGATCGCCGCGCCGCACGCCGCAGCGCCGCCCCGGGCGGCCAGCCAGCGCCAGTTGGCGACAAGGGCATCGCTATCGAGACGGAGGCGGAGCGGCGGCGGAATTTCGATCATGCCCCGCCCTATACCGCTTCGCGGGCTGCGCCAATGGGGTCGATCAGGCTTGCGGCGCGGTCCCCCGAACCGGCTTGTCCCACTGTCCCTCGACCGGATCCTTGAGCATGAACGCCGTCACGAGGAAGGCGACGAGAACGACACCCCAAGTATACCACAATCCGGAATAGGCGTTGCCCGTCTTGGCGATGATAAAGCTCGCGATCAGCGGCAGGAAACCTCCGAAATAGCCGGTGCCGAGATGATAGGGGATCGACAGCGATGAATAGCGGACATGCGGCGGGAACATTTCGGAAAGCAGCGCCGCAACAGGGCCATAGGTAAAGCCCGACAGCGCGCTGAGGCCGAGCAGGGCGAGGAAGATGATGGCGATGCTGCCCGCGTCCGGAACCTGCTTGGCGAAATCATAGCCCATTGCCTCGAGCGCGGGCTGGAGCAGCTTCGGATCCTCGCTCGCGACCTCGCGGTCACCGATACGGATCCTGACGCTGTCGAAGCCCCCACCGGTCGCGACGACCGTATAGGGCACGCCAAGCTTCGTCAGTTCGCCGAGCGTCTTGCCGCAGGCGGTTTCCTGTTTCTGGGCGAAGGGATCGAAGCTGCACCGCGACCCCTCGACGGTCACCGGCGCACGCTCGGCGGCTGCGCTGAGGGCAGGGTTGCCGACGCTCCCCATCCACCAGAACAATGGAAACAGCAGCACGAGCGTCGCGGCATAGCCCCAGACAATCGGCTTTTTGCGCCCGATCCGGTCGGAAAGACGCCCCGCCCAGAGGAAAAAGCCCATGCCGACCGCGGCAGCACAGCCGACGATGATTTCGGCGGCGGTATCCTCGACCTTCATCGGCCCCTTCAGGAACGACAGGCCCGAGAACATCGCGGTGTACCAGATCACGGTCAGGCCGGCGGCGATGCCGAACAGCGCGATGAAGATTCGCCGCAGGTTGCCGGGATAGGTGAAGCTTTCCTTGAGCGGGTTCTTCGCCAGTTCGCCCTCCTGCTTCATCGCTTGGAAAACCGGGCTTTCGGACAGCTTGAGGCGCATCCACAGCGAGATAGCGAGCAGGATCAACGAGAGCAGGAAGGGCACGCGCCACCCCCAGCTTTCCCAGACCGCGTCGGACATCAGCGCCTTGCAGCCGAGCACGACGATCAGACTCAACACAAAGCCGCCGACGACGCTCGCCTGGATGAAGCTGGTGTAGAAGCCGCGCTTTCCGGGCGGCGAATGTTCGGCGACATAGACTGCGGCCCCGCCATATTCGCCGCCGAGCGCGAGCCCCTGCAGCACGCGGAGCAGGATGACGATGATCGGCGCGGCGATGCCGATCGTCGCCGCCGACGGGATCATGCCGACGCCCGCGGTGGCGATACCCATCAGCGTGACCGTGACGAGAAAGGTATATTTGCGCCCCAACCGGTCGCCGAGGAAGCCGAACAGGACCGCGCCGAGCGGACGGAAACCGAAGCCGACCGCGAACCCCGCCCAGACGAGCAGGATTTCGAGCGTCGCATTGTCGCTGGGGAAAAAGGCCTTGCCGATGATCGCCGCAAGCGTGCCATAGATGAAGAAGTCATACCATTCGAACACCGTGCCCGCCGACGAGGCGGCAATGACCATGCGAATATCTTTCGCGGTCGGTTCGTAAACGGCCCCGTTTCCGGCGGCGGTGCTCTCGGTCATCAAGCTCTCCCCTGCCCCATTGCATGGAGCTTTCGCCCTTCTCTACCGGGCAAGCGCCGCCGCGCAAGCCTTCTTGGCGTAGCGTCATTCCGGTGGCAGACTGCGCGAATGCAGTTCATCGATCTTTCGATCCCGATCACCAATGACGTCGTCTCCGACCCGCCGGTGATGCGCCCCAACATCACCTATATGACCCATGAAAATACATGGGAGCAGATCGCGATGTTCTTCCCCGGCCTGACGCGCGAGGATTTGCCCGACGGCGAAGGCTGGGCGGTCGAGATGCTGTCGCTCAGCACGCACAATGGCACGCATATGGACGCGCCGTGGCACTATCATTCGACGACCGACAACGGCGCATCCCCCGCCCCGTCGATCGACGAAGCCCCGCTCGACCTCTTCTTCCGTCCCGGCGTCAAGCTCGACTTTTCGGATCGCCCGCACGGTCATGTCATCGCCGCCGCCGAGGTCGAGGCCGAACTCGCGCGGATCGGGCACGATCTCCAGCCGCTCGATATCGTGCTCGTCCAATCGGGCGCGGTCTACGGCACCGAGAATTTCACCGATCAGGGCTGCGGCATGGGCGCCGAGGCGACGCTGTACCTGACGGAACGCGGTGTGCAGGTCGTCGGGACCGACGCGTGGAGCTGGGACGCGCCGTTCAGCCACACCGCGAAACGCTGGGCCGAAACGCGCGACCCGTCGATCATCTGGGAAGGCCACAAGGCCGGACGCATCCGCCCCTATTACCAGATCGAGAAGCTGACCAATCTCGCCGCGATCCCGGCGACGGGTTTTACCTTCAGTTGTTTCCCGGTGAAGATCGAGCGCGCGAGCGCGGGGTGGATCCGCGCAGTGGCGCTGGTCGGTGATTGAACCGAGTTGCGGGTCGTCGGAATGACCGTTTTCGACCGGTTGCGGACGGCAGCGAGAGGCACATTCCGATTCTTGACCGGTCGAACTGGCTTTGTCTTGAACTGGCATTGTTGAGCGAGCAAACGGTGTGCCGACAGGAGAGCTTGCATGACGATCCCCAACGACCTGATCGACAAGTGTGAGCGTAATCAATACTGCTGGCATCGCGAGACGCCAAGCGACATCGATGTTGCGTTCGAAAAACTCGGATTACCTAAAACCGGCGAGCTTTATATATTCGCCCGCAAATACTGCCTGCAATTTGCGTCGGAGAGCATTCCGTTCCAGCTGGTTGACATTGTCGAGGATGACGGAACCATTTCGGACAATATATACTACGCGCGGGAAGAGCTTAAAATCGAACCGACGCTGGTACCGATCTCGACCTATGAGGCAGAATCGATCTTGGTCGTCGATGTGAATGATGAGCGGGTGCTGCAACTTACACCAAATGACGCGGGTGACGCGTGGATCAGCGAGATCATCAGCCCCAGCTTATACAGCTTCATGCTCTCTCATCTTCCGTAAAACCGCTCATCGAACGAATTTTGTCGGTCGTGTCTTCCATGCAGTTGCGGAAGGCGCATGGCCAAGAAAGTTCGACATATCCGGCCAACGGGAGTTCTGAATGACATTTGCGAATAGCTATCTCGGAAAGCTCCGATCATTGGTGGGGAACCGATGCCTGCTTGTTCCGGGCGCGCGAGTTATCATCGCCAACGAAGATGGGTCGATCCTCTTGCAACATCGAAGCGACTTTTCGGTTTGGGGGTTGCCTGGAGGAAATGCGGAGGAAGGCGAGGATCTGACGGAGGTAGCGATCCGCGAGACTTTCGAAGAAACCGGCCTTCGGATAAAAAATCCCAGGCCATTCGGTTTTGGCAGCAATCCGCAATTTGAAACCGTCCGGTTTCCGAACGGACATGTCTGCCAGTTCTTCGTGATGATGTTCTACGCCACGGACTATGATGGCCATATCGTAACCGATGGTTCGGAAACATTGGACTTACAGTGGTTTCCTACGAATAAACTACCAGCGATGTTGGCGAATATGCGTCGGAGCGTCGAGGCTTATGCCGCGTTTTCAAAGACGGGGACGTTTCAGATGATCTAAAGGCCGAAATTCTGTGTCTTCTGCCCGGCCTACGTCCGGTTCGAGCGAATTCTATCCGAAAACCGCCTGTCAGTTTTCCACTCCAAACCGGTGCGCAGCGCTCCGCTAGAATAATCGCGACCCGTTCGGCACGGCACGGTCGGGCGCGAACAGGATCACCGCGCCCTCCTCATCGGCAAACCCCAGCGTCAGCACCTCCGACATGAACTTGCCGATCTGGCGCGGCGGGAAGTTCACGACCGCGGCGACCTGCCGTCCCGCCAGTTCTTCGAGCGCATAGCGGTCGACGATCTGCGCGCTGCTCTTCTTCACCCCGATCGCGGGGCCGAAGTCGATCTTCAGCTTGAACGCGGGCTTGCGCGCCTCGGGAAAAGGCTCGGCCTCGACGATCGTGCCGATGCGGATGTCGACGCGAAGGAAATCGTCGAAGGCGATTTCCTGCGCTGCCGGTGCGTGCTGATCATGATTGACGTGCATGACGTCATTCCATCTCCAAAATCACCGCGTCGACCGCAAGGCTGTCACCCTGTGCGGCGTTGACGGTCTTTACCGTGCCCGATTTTTCGGCGCGGAGGATGTTTTCCATCTTCATCGCCTCGACCGTCGCGAGCGGCTGGCCGGCTTCGACCTTGTCGCCCTCGCCGACGTGCAGCGTGACGAGCAGGCCGGGCATCGGGCAGATGAGGAATTTCGACAGGTCGGGCGGGACCTTCTCGATCATGTGCGCCGACAGCGGCGCGATATGCCACGGCAGCACGCGCACATCGTGGATGTGCCCGCGCGTCGTCATTTTCCAGCCGGTGCGGGTCTTCGCGACCTTCACCGCGAGTTCGGTCTCGTCGATCTCGGCAACCACGAGCCGGTCGCCCGGCGTATATTCGAGCGCGATGTCGATCTTGTCGCCTTCGACCTTGATATGCTTCGCGCCGATCTTGACCTTGTGCGGCGTGCCGTCGATCGACACCTGCCACTTCGCGGGCGGTTCGAGCCGGTCGCCGAGTTGGCCGTCGGTCCGCCGCGCGCGGTCGGCCTCGGCGCTCGCCATGAAGCCGGCGATCGCGGCGAGCGCGCGCGAAATCTTCGCGTCGGTCGGCGCGCCGTGGAAGCCCTCGGGATATTCCTCGGCGATGAAGCCTGTCGTCAGTTCGCCCGAGCGGAAGCGCGGGTGCTGCATGATCGCCGAGACGAAATCGATATTGTGCCCGAGCCCTTCGAGTTCGAAGCGGTCGAGCGCCGCGATCTGCAAATCGGCCGCGGCATCGCGCGTCTCGCCCCACGTCACCAGCTTGGCGATCATCGGGTCGTAGAAGATCGACACTTCGCCGCCCTCCTCGACCCCCGCATCGACACGTACGCCGTCGACGCCGCGCTCGTCGCCTTCCCACGCCGGAACCGGCGTGCGGTAACGCACGAGCCGCCCGGTCGAGGGCAGGAAGCCTCGATACGGATCTTCGGCATAGACGCGGTTCTCGATCGCCCAGCCGTCGATCTTCACATCGTCCTGCGTCAATTCGAGCTTTTCGCCCGCGGCGACGCGGATCATCTGCTCGACCAGGTCGATGCCGGTGATCGCCTCGGTCACCGGATGCTCGACCTGAAGGCGCGTGTTCATTTCGAGGAAATAAAAGCTCTCGCCCGTCGGGTCGGCGCCCGAGACGATCAGTTCGACCGTGCCCGCGCTGTAATAGCCGACGGCCTTCGACAGCGCGACGCACTGCTCGCCCATCGCCTTGCGCATCTTCTCTGTGACGAAGGGCGATGGCGCTTCCTCGACCACCTTCTGGTGGCGGCGCTGGATGCTGCATTCGCGCTCGTTGAGGTACAGCACATTGCCGTGCTGGTCGCCGAGGATCTGGATCTCGATGTGACGCGGACCCAGGATGAACTTCTCGATGAAGACGCGGTCGTCGCCGAAGCTGTTGAGCCCCTCGCGCTTGGTCGCCTCAAAGCCTTCGCGGACGTCCTTTTCGTCATAGGCGAGGCGCATGCCCTTGCCGCCGCCGCCGGCCGAGGCCTTCATCATCACCGGATAGCCGATCTCGTTCGAAATCTCGACCGCATGCTCGGTGTCGCGAATCTCGCCGACGAAGCCGGGGACGACGTTGACGCCGGCTTCCTTCGCAAGCTTCTTCGACTCGATCTTGTCGCCCATCGCCGCGATCGCGTTCACCGGCGGGCCGATGAAGGCGATATTTTCCTTCGCGAGCGCTTCGGCGAAGCTGGTGCGCTCCGACAGGAAGCCATAGCCGGGATGCACCGCCTCGGCGCCCGTCGCCTTGCACGCCGCGATGATCTTGTCGGCGATCAGATAGGATTCGGACGCGGGCGACGGACCGATATGCACCGCCTCGTCGGCCATCTGCACGAAGGGCGCGCGCGCGTCGGCGTCCGAATAGACAGCAACGGTCGCGATGCCCATGCGGCGCGCGGTCTTGATGACGCGGCAGGCGATTTCACCGCGATTGGCGATCAGGATTTTCTTGAACATGGCCCTCAATATTCCTCAA
>NZ_DASWTD010000529.1:0-2503 GCF_036402335.1 Sphingopyxis sp.
GGCCGACCTCTTTGCCGAATATCGCGGCCATTTCACCGGCGGTCTCGCGCGGCTCGCATCGGGCATCGTTTTTCCCGCGGGCTACCAGTCGCACGGCGCGACCGAGACCTGCCCCGGCCATTCGACCATCCTGACCGGCAATCATCCCGCGCACACCGGGATCGTCGCCAATAATTATTTCGACCTGTCGGCCGCGCGCGCCGACAAACGCGTCTATTGCGCCGAGGACGAGACCGTCGCGGGCACGACCTCTAAAAGCGGCGAATATGCGCCGTCGGTGAACCATCTGCTCGTTCCGACGCTGGGCGACCTGATGAAGGCGCGCGATCCCAAGGCACAGGTCGTCTCGGTTTCGGGCAAGGACCGTTCGGCGATCATGATGGGCGGACGCCAGGCCGACGAGCTGATGTGGCTCGCCCCGACCGGCCTCACCAGCTATCGCGGCTCGACATTGTCGCCGACCGCGCAGCAGGCGAGCGCCGCGATCGCCGCCGCGATCGGCGAGGCACGCCCGGCGCTGACGCTTCCCGCCGACTGCGCGACGCACGACATTGCAATCCCGGTTGGCGACAGGGGCGCGACGGTCGGCACCGGGCGGATGGCGCGCGACGCCGGCGACTTCCGCAAATTCATGGCCTCGCCCGAGGCCGACGGTGCGGTGCTCGCGACCGCGGCGGCGCTGCGTCAGGTCCGCAAGATGGGCGAGGGCAGCAGCACCGACCTGCTTGTCGTCGGCCTGTCGGCGACCGATTATGTCGGTCACAGCACCGGAACCGAAGGCGCCGAGATGTGCATCCAGATGACGGGCCTCGACCGCGAACTTGGCGATTTCTTTGCGCGGCTCGATGCCACGGGGATCGACTATGTCGTCGCGCTGACCGCCGACCATGGCGGCCACGACCTGCCCGAACGCAACCGTCAGAACGCCTGGCCCGACGCACAGCGCATCGACAAGGCGCTGAACCCCGCGGCGATCGGCAAGGAAGTTGCCGAGAAGCTCGGCCTGCCGCAGCCCATTCTCTATGGCGACGGCGACGATTATTATTTCGCGAAAACGCTGACCGCGGCGCAGCGCAAGGCGGTGCTCGCCGAAATCCTGCCCCGCCTGCGCGCGCATCCGCAGATCGAGGCGGTGGTGACGCGCGCAGAGCTCGACGCACACCCGATCTCGAAGCGCGCGCCCGACACATGGACGCTGATGGACAAGCTGCGTGCTTCGTACAACCCGCAGCGGTCGGGCGATTTCATCATCGCGCTGAAGCCGCGCGTGACGCCGATTCCCGAATCGGGAATCGGCTATGTCGCGACGCACGGGTCGGTGTGGGATTACGACCGCCGGGTGCCGATCCTCTTCTGGCGCAAGGGGCTCGCGGGCTTCGAACAGCCCAATGCGGTGATGACGGTCGATATCATGCCGACGTTGGCCGCGCTGATCGGGGTGCCGGTCGACGCGAACAAGGTCGACGGCCGCTGCCTCGACCTGCTCTCGGGGCCCGAGAGCAGTTGCCGCTAAGCACAGAAAAGAAGGACCTATGACCAAAGCATTGCGCAATTTCTCCGGCCGGCTCCTGCTCGTCGGCTGCGGCAACATGGCGGGCGCAATGCTCGATCGCTGGCTGGCGGCGGGGCTCGACCCGGCGCTGGTCGCGATCGTCGACCCCCTGGCAGCGCCGCGTGCGGGCATTGTCCAGCACGCATCGCTGGACGCGTGGCAGGCCGCGGGCGGCAGCGCCGACTGGATCATGCTCGGCATGAAGCCGCAGCAGCTCGGCGACGTCGCCGAATTGCTGGCGCCGCTCGCGACGGGTCCGGTTCACCTGCTTTCGATCCTCGCCGGCGTGTCGCTTGCCGATCTCGCCGCGCGCTTTCCCGCTGCCGGGGCGCAGGTTCGCATCCTGCCGAATCTCGCCGCGCGCATCGGCGCCGGCGTGTCGGCGGTCGCGACGCTGGGCGACGCGGACGACAAGGCGATCCATGCGCTGCTCGATCCTCTGGGTCAGACGGTGATGCTCGCCGACGATTCGACGATGGATCTCGTCACCGCCTTTACCGGCAGCGGCCCGGCGTTCGTGTTCCGTCTGATCGAATCCTATGCGGCGGCCGGCGAACGCCTTGGCCTCCCGGCCGAGGACGCGCTGAAGCTTGCGACCGCAACCTTCGGCGGCGCGACCGCCTTGCTCGCCGACAGCGGCGAAAAGCCCGGTGTGCTGATCGCGCAGGTGGCGAGCAAGGGCGGCACGACGCAGGCGGGGCTCGATGTGCTCGACAGCGACGGCCAGCTCGCAGCGCTGCTCACGAACGTGCTGCGCGCGGCGCGCGACCGCGGGCGCGAACTCGCCGATATCGCACGGGGTGAAGGCTGAACTAGCCTGCGTCCTTGCCGAGCGCGGCGATCCGGCGGCGCTCGCGGAGCGGGACCAGTGCCTCGCTGACCTGCCAGAATCCGGTCACTGCCTGCTGTCCCGCGTGGGTGTAGGCACGGCTCATCGTGTCGCGCAGCATC
>NZ_DASWTD010000530.1:0-7251 GCF_036402335.1 Sphingopyxis sp.
CGACCTGGCTGCCGTCGGGGCGCAGAAGGTCGCCGCCGAGCTGGAGATTATATGGCGGGTCGGCAAAGATCATATCGACCGACGCGGCGGGTAGCGAGCGCATCATCTCGACGCAATCGCCCTGCAAGATGCTGTCGAGCGGCAGGTCCGCGGGGTCGACTTTCGGCGCACGCTGCTTCGTCGCCGGCGCCTTGACCCGTTCCATAACACCCATGTTTCGCCCCTGTCTTCGACTGAAAGAAGGCCCTGATGAGTCAGGCGGAGTCCGCCGTCAAGCGCAGGACTCTAGGGATTCCGCGTCACTAACTGGTTAACGATATGAGAACGAAAGGAGTCTGCCACACCATATGGAGTCGGCCGCGACTCGGAGACTCAACCACTGGTGGTGTGGCGATGAGGACTCACCCCCGAAAAAAAATTCAATTCGCTCCTCCCTGTCGCGCAGCGATGGGTAGGTGGCAGCGCGAAGCGCTGACGGAGGGGCCACTACGCAACGCCGCCGCCCCGCCACCATCGCCTACGGCGACGGTCCCCCTCCCCACGGCTTTGCCGCAGGGAGGATTACAGGCCGGGATCGACACCGGTCAGCTCGACCGAGCGCACCCACAACTCGCGCGCCAGCTTCGGATCGCGCGCGGTGCGCGTCGCGCGGGCGGGGCCCGAGCGCCCCGATATCTCGCCGAGCCCCTGCGGTCCCAGATAATCGCCGCCCTGCACCCGCGCACCGGTGGCTGCCTGCAAGGTCGGCCAGGCGCCCTGCGCCGCGCTGTTGAAGAAGGGCGCGGCCAGCGGGGTCATCGTGCGCAGCGGCAGCGGCAGGTGGCGCGTCAGCTCGGTCAGCGCGACCCCCGGATGACACCCGATCGCCTGCGTCGCCCGGCCCGCCGCGCTCAATCGCCGGTCGAGTTCGAACATATGCAGCAAGTTCGCGAGCTTGCTTGTCTGGTACCGCTGCCAGTTGTGATAGCTGCGCGACGCCGACAGGTCGCTGAAGTCGATCTCGCCGCCCTTGTGCGCGATACTCGACGTGATGACGATGCGATCGTCGACATGCGGATGGACCAGGCCAGTAAAAGCAAAGGTGCCGAGATGGTTGACCCCGAATTGCAGCTCATAGCCCTGCTTCGTGAGCGTTTTCGGCGGGATCATCACCCCCGCATTGTTGACCAGCACGTCGATCCGCGGCCCCGCGAGCACCGCCTTCGCCGCATCGCGGACTTGGTCGAGATCGGCAAGATCGAGCGGCTGGAACGACAGCTCGGCCGCCGGCACATCGACCCGAATGCGGTTCATCGCTCCCTCGGCCTTGTCGGCATCACGACACCCAAGGATCACATGGCCACCACGCGCGGCGAGTATCTTGCTGACTTCGAACCCGATTCCGGCATTGGCGCCGGTCACGAGGAAGGTGCGGCCGGTCTGGGCCGACACGTCGTCGGCCGTAAATCCCCTGCTCATCGCCTTTCCCTCCCCTTCTGGTTTCGGGCTTCAGACCAGCTGCATTTGTGCGACCGGGGCAAAACTGGTCCGATGATGCGGCGTCGGGCCGTGCTGGCGCAACGCCGCGAGATGCTGCGCGGTACCATAACCCATGTTGGTTTCCCAGCCAAAGCCGGGATAGTCGCGCGCCATTGCAATCATGAAGCGGTCACGATGCTCCTTCGCGATGATGCTCGCCGCCGAGATACACGGATGGAGCGCGTCGCCGCCGATGATCGCGCGCGCGGTGTAGCGCCATTTCGGCAGGCGGTTGCCATCGACCAGGACCTCGGCGGGTTCGAACCCCAACGCCTCCACCGCACGCGTCATCGCGAGGAAGGTCGCCTGCAGGATGTTGATGCGGTCGATCTCGACAACGCTCGCCTCGCCGACGCCCCAGCGACAGCGCGCCTTGATCTCGATTTCGAGTTCGCCGCGACGCTTGGCAGTCAGCTTCTTGCTGTCGTCAAGCCCGACGATCCCGCCTTCGCAAAGCAGCACAGCTGCCGCGACGACGGGTCCGGCCAGCGGCCCGCGGCCGGCCTCATCGACCCCGACGATCATATGCGCCACGGCGGGTAACGGCGATATTCGGCCGCCTGATAAAGGCACAGTCGATTGCCGGCAGGATCGGTCAGCCGCGCCTCGCGCCAGCCCCATTCCTCATCCTTCGGCATTTGCTCGAAGCGCACCCCGCGCCGGGCGAGATAGGCGACCCAAGCATCGAGCGCGCCACTTTCCAGATAGGCGGTCGCGCCGCCCGCCACGCCGTCGCCGACATGGATCGACAAGGTGACGCCGTTCGCGGCCTCGAACCGCGCATAGCCATTGTCCGGGCTGTCGACGATCTGCTTCAGACCCATCTGTTTGTAGAAGGCAATCGACACCGCATAATCGGTTGCGGGCAGGGTCATCTGGTTCAGCGCCGGACCGGTGAACAAGCCGTCGTTACGCACGAACTGTTGCCCCATCGGGCCATGCCCCTGTCCCAGCCCCGGCGCGTCGAGCAGCGACAGCCGCACGAAATCGCGCGCGCGCGCGATCGCGGGTTCGAGCGGCATTCCTTGTGCGAGCCCCGTCGCGATCGCGCTTGCCAGCGTACACCCGGTTCCATGGCTGTGCGGGGTGTCAATGCGCGGCGCCTCCCAGCGCGCGACCTCACCCTCACCGGTTTCGAGCAGGCGGTCAGTCACCGTCTCGCCTTCGGCATGGCCGCCCTTCACGAGCAAGGAACAGCCGTGCGCGAGCACGGCATCCTCGCCGCCGAGCGCCTCGAGCTCGGGCAGGTTCGGCGTCGCGACCATCGCGCGATCGAGCAGTGCCTTGAACGCTACGATCGTCGCATCATCGGCCAGCACCGATCCGCTCGTCGCAATCATCACCGGATCGAACACCAGCGCCGCCTGCGCGAGGTCGGGCTGCGACAAGCGCTCCGCAACCGCCGCGGCGGTTTCGGCGCTGCCGATCATGCCGATCTTGACCGCATCGACGCCGATATCGGATGCGACGCTGTCGATCTGTGCGAGCACCATCGCGGTCGGAACCGGATGGACGCCCTGCACGCCCAGCGTATTCTGCGCAGTGATCGCAGTGATCGCGGTCATCGCATGGCCGCCAAGCATCGTGACGGCCTTGATGTCGGCCTGGATGCCCGCGCCGCCGCCGCTATCGGAGCCGGCGATAATCAGGACGCGTGCGGTCACCCCTTATGCTTTCGCTCCGTCGAAGCGGGATATTTGGCCAGTATTGCACCTTCGCGGAGCGGACGATCAAGCAGGTCGCCGCCGCAATTGGGGCAGAGCTCGTCGAGCTTGTCGGCACAGTTCGCGCAAAAAGTGCACTCCATCGAACAGATGAACGCGCCATGGAGGTCGGCGGGCAGGTTGCGTCCGCATTTTTCGCAATCGGGTCGCATTTCAAGCATGGTAGGTCTCTTTCAGTTTTCAAAAATCAAATGGTTATGCCGCGGCAGCGCGCACGGCGTCGCAGATCATGTCGACGACCCGCTCGACCTGCCCGGCATCGTCGCCCTCGGCCATCACGCGGATCAGCGGCTCGGTGCCCGACGGGCGGATGACGAGGCGACCGCGACCGTTGAGTGCCGCTTCGCCTTCGGCGATCGCGGCCATGACATCCTTGTCTTCGAGCGGCTTGCCGCCCGCAAAGCGGACATTCTTCAGAAGCTGCGGAACCGGGTCGAACTGGTGGAGCAATTCGCTCGCCGGCTTTCCGGCCGCGACGAGCTCGGCGAGCACCTGCAACGCGGCCAGCGTGCCGTCGCCGGTGGTCGCATGGTCCGACAGGATCATATGCCCCGACTGCTCGCCGCCGACATTGAACCCGCCCTCTTTCATCCGCTCGAGGACATAGCGGTCGCCGACCTTGGTGCGCTCGAGCCGCAACCCCTCGCCCTCGAGGAAGCGCTCGAGCCCGAGGTTCGACATGACCGTCGCGACGACGCCGCCACCTTTCAGCCGTCCCTGCCGCGCCCAGCTCGCGCCGATCAGCCCCATGATCTGGTCGCCGTCGACGATCGTCCCCTTTTCATCAACGACGATCAGGCGGTCGGCGTCGCCGTCGAGCGCGATGCCGATGTCGGCGCCGCTCGCGACGACCGTTTCCTGTAGCAGCGCGGGCGCGGTCGATCCGCATTTGTCATTGATGTTGATGCCGTTCGGGGTGACGCCCACCGCCACCACATCGGCGCCGAGTTCCCAAAACACCGTCGGTGCGCTGTTGTAAGCGGCGCCATTGGCGCAATCGAGCACCATCTTCAGCCCGTCGAGGCGGATCGATTCGGGCAGGCTCTGCTTCACCGCGTGGATATAGCGCCCGCGTGCGTCCTCGATGCGTTTCGCGCGCCCGATGTGCGCGGGCTCGGCGAGCGGCGGATTCTGCGCGAGCAGATATTCGATCTGCGCCTCGTCCTCGTCGGACAATTTATAACCGTCGGGGCCGAACAGCTTGATGCCATTGTCGTAATAGGGGTTGTGGCTCGCCGACAGCATCACGCCCAGATCGGCGCGCATCGAGCGGGTCAGCATTGCGATCGCCGGGGTCGGCATCGGCCCGACCTGCACGACGTCCATGCCGACGCTGGTGAAGCCTGCGACAAGCGCATTTTCGAGCATATAGCCCGAAAGGCGTGTGTCCTTGCCGATCACCACGCGATGCTTGTGATCGCCACGCAGGAAATGCGCGCCCGCCGCCATGCCGACGCGCATCGCAACCTCGACCGTCATCGGTATCTGGTTGGTCAGCCCGCGAATACCATCGGTTCCGAAAAACTTGCGCATGACACCTCTGCTACCTAAGCCGAAGCCCGGCGAAAGCCTGCCCCGACGTCCACGGGATGGCCCCCGCGGAGCATTTTCCGGCCCAAAAACCGGTTCCCGTTTCTTACGGGAGGTGCTCTAAGTCACCCAATTTTGCTTGGCAAGCAGGCCAGAAAAAACGCCGGGAGAATCCGTTTTGAAATCCGCTTGGTTCATCCTCTCGGCGCTGGTCGCCGGCATGCTGCTCGGAATCGGGATCGAGACCGTGGCACCCGCCGCCGGCGCGGTCTCGCTTCCCTATATCGAGACTGTCGGCCTGCTCTGGCTGAAGGCGCTGACGATGACGATCATCCCGCTGATCGTCGCACTGCTGATCACCGGGATCACCGCGACGGCCGATGCCGCACGCGCGGGTGCGCTCGCCGCACGGTCGGTCGCGATCTTCCTCGTCGCGATCTTCCTGACCGGGCTCATGTCGCTGCTCGTCACCCCGTTCCTGCTCCGGCTTTTCCCGCTATCGGCGGCGGCGGCGGAAGCCCTTCGCCACGGACTCGGCGGCTCGGTCGAGGCGGCCCCCTCGCCTACCTTCGCAGATTTCGTCCTCGGGCTCATTCCCGCCAACCCGATTGCGGCTGCGGCCGAAACCACCGTCCTGCCGCTGATTGTCTTCACCACCATCTTCGCCTTCGCAATGACCCGCATCGCCCCCGAGCAACGCGCGAGTCTTTCGATGCTGTTCAAGGCGCTCGGCGAGACGATGCTTGTCGTGATCGGCTGGGTGCTCGCGCTCGCACCGATCGGCGTCTTCGCACTCGGCTATGCGCTTGCGATCAAGGCGGGGGTCGCAGCGTTCGGCGGGCTGCTACATTATGTCCTGATCCTGTCCGGGATCGGCGTGTGCTGCGTCCTTCTCGGGATATTACTCGCCTGGGCAGTCGTCGGCGTCGCGCCGCAGCGCTTCATTCGCGCGATGATTCCGACACTCGCGGTCGCGCTCAGCACGCAAAGCTCGCTCGCGAGCCTGCCTGCAATGCTGCGCTCCTCGACCGAACTCGGCGTCGATCCGAAAAAGGCCGACATCGTGCTCCCGCTCGCCGTTGCGCTCTTCCGCTTCACCAGCCCCGCGATGAACCTCGCGGTCGTTGTCTATATCGCCTGGCTCTTCAAGGTCGAGCTCACCCTTTGGGAAATGGCGGTCGGCCTCGGTGTGGCAATGGCGGCAGCGCTGAGTTCGGTCAGCCTGCCGGGATCGATCAGTTTCGTGACCTCGATCGCCCCGATCGCGGTGTCGATGGGCGTCCCCGTCGCGCCCCTGGGGCTGCTCGTCGCGGTCGAGACCTTTCCCGACATCTTCCGGACACTCGGAAATGTTATCGGCGACGTCGCCGCGACCAAATATGCCGCCGACGGCGTCGAAAACGAACCATCAGGAGAAACGCCATGAAATATCGCAAGCTCGGCCACGGCCTCGAAGTTTCGGCGATCGGCATCGGCTGCATGCCGATGATCAAGGGCGGCAACATCCTTTACGGCGAAGCCGCCGACCTCGACGAATCGACGCGCACGATCCACCGCGCGATCGACCTCGGCGTCACCTTTTTCGACACCGCGCAAATCTATGGCCCGTTCAGCAATGAGGAACTGCTGGGCGACGCGATCAAGGGCAAGCGCGACGGCCTCGTCATCGCGACCAAGTTCGGTTTCAGGTTCGACGGCCCGCAGATCGTCGGCGTCGACGGCTCGCCCGCCAACGCCCGCGCCGCATGCGAAGGCTCGCTGAAACGGCTCGGCATCGACACGATCGACCTATTCTACCAGCACCGCGTCGATCCGTCCGTCCCGATCGAGGAAACCGTCGGCGGGATGATAGAGCTCGTCAAGGAAGGCAAGGTGCGCCACATCGCGCTCTCCGAAGCCGGCGCCGATACGATCCGCCGCGCCGCCAAGGCGGCGCCGATCACCGCGCTGCAAAGCGAATATTCGATCTGGGAGCGCGATATCGAGGATGATATCCTCGGCGCCTGCCGCGAAAACGGCATCGGCTTTGTACCCTATTCGCCGCTCGGCCGCGGGTTTCTCGCGGGCGCGGTGCGCAGCCGCGACGAACTGCCCGAGAACGACTGGCGCCGGAACGATCCGCGCTATTCGGACGAAAACCTTCCCGCCAACCTCGCAATCGTCGACGCGATCGGCACAGTCGCCGACCGGCACTGCGTGTCGAAGGCGCAGGTCGCGCTCGCCTGGCTGCTCGCGCAGGGCGACGACATCGTCCCGATCCCCGGCACCAAGCGCCGCGCGACGATGGAGGACAGCGTTGCCGCCGCCGAGGTCACGCTGACCGCCGACGACCTCGCCGCGATCGACGCCGCCGCGCCAAAGGGCGGCACGAGCGGGCCGCGTTACGGCGAGATGGGAATGCGGATGGTGCGGCTTTAGCCGACTGACCGGTTACGACCGGGAGCTGCCGATAGGGGATGTGCACCCCGGCGAAAGCCGG
>NZ_DASWTD010000531.1:0-23917 GCF_036402335.1 Sphingopyxis sp.
CAAGCGGAAGCCGGATCGGCGAGAATAGCGGAGCCGGCAAAGCCGACAATCAGCGCGAAAGATCTGACCACCCGGTATCCCCTGTCGATCGCGGGGAATGTAAGATGAGACGATGTCTCGTGGCAATAAAAAAGGCTGGCGGATCGTCCGCCAGCCTTTTTCTGCAAGGCTTTTATCAGAAGACCTCGAACAGGCCCGCTGCGCCCTGGCCGCCACCGATGCACATGGTGACGACGGCATATTTCACGCCGCGGCGCTTGCCTTCGATCAGCGCGTGGCCGACGCAGCGCGCGCCGGTCATGCCGAACGGGTGGCCGATCGAGATCGAGCCGCCGTTGACGTTGAGCAGTTCGTTCGGGATGCCGAGCTTGTCGCGGCAGTAGAGAACCTGCACGGCAAAGGCTTCGTTGAGTTCCCAGAGGCCGATGTCGTCCATCTTGAGTTCGAAGCGTTCGAGCAGCTTCGGGATCGCGAAGACGGGGCCGATGCCCATTTCGTCGGGTTCGGTGCCCGCGACCGCCATGCCGACATAGCGGCCGAGCGGCTGGAGGCCGCGCTTTTCGGCGATCTTGGCTTCCATCACGACGCACGCCGACGAACCGTCGGCGAGCTGGCTGGCGTTGCCCGCCGTGATCGAAAAGCCTTCGCCCATCACCGGCTTCAGGCTCGCAAGCCCTTCGAGCGTCGTGTCGGGACGGTTGCACTCGTCCTTGTCGGCGACGACGTCCTTGAAGCTGACTTCCTTGGTTTCCTTGTCCATCACCGCCATCGTCGCCTTGCAGGCGACGATTTCGTCGTCATATTTGCCGGCCTGTTGCGCGGCGGCGGTGCGCTGCTGCGACTGGAGCGAATATTCGTCCTGCAGTTCGCGGCTGATGTTGTAGCGCTTCGCGACGACCTCGGCGGTGCCGATCATCGGCATATAGGTGTCCTTGTGCATCGCGATCAGTTCGGCGTCGGTCTCGATAAAGACCTTGCCGCTGCCGCTGACCTTCGAGATGCTTTCGATGCCACCCGCGACGGCAATGTCCTGGCGGTCGACGATGATCTGCTTCGCCGCGGTCGCGATCGTCATCAGGCCCGACGAGCACTGGCGGTCGATCGACATGCCGGGGACGGTGACGGGCAGGCCGGCGCGCAGCGCAACGAGGCGGCCGATGTTCATCGTCTGCGAACCCTGCTGCATCGCGGCGCCGAACAGCACGTCGTCGATTTCGCCGCCTTCGAGGCCGGCGCGCTCGACCGCGGCGCGGACCGCATGGGCGCCGAGCGTCGGCGCGAGGGTGTTGTTGAACGAGCCGCGCGCTGCCTTGGTCAGCGGAGTGCGGGCGGTGGAAACGATGACGGCGTCACGCATATTGATGTTCCTCTTCGAAGAGTTGGCAGAATCTTTGCCGGGGAGGGCTCAAACGAAAAACTGGCTGATCCATTCGGCGATCAGGGCGGGCTTTTCCTCGCCCTCGATCTCGACGGTGACCTCGTTGGTCTGTTGCCACTGGCCGGGGCGCTTTTCGTCGAGCTCGAGCAGCTTTACATGGCTGCGCACGCGCTTGCCCGAGCGGACGGGCGACAGGAAGCGGACCTTGTTGCAGCCGTAGTTGACGCCCATCTTGATCCCGCCGACCTTGGGGCCGTCGGTGCTCGCGCCGAGCAAAGGCAGCAGCGACAGGGTGAGGAAGCCGTGGGCGATCGTGCCGCCGAAGGGCGTCAGCCTGGCCTTTTCCTCGTCGACGTGGATGAACTGGTGATCGCCCGTCGCGTCGGCGAACTTGTTGATCATCTCCTGATCGACGAGCACCCAGTCGGAAGTGCCGAGATGCTCGCCGACCTTGGTCTGCAGTTCCTGCGGCGTGATGGTGGCCATATGTCATCCCCTGAAATTGCTGGTTCGGGGCGCGTTCTAGGCCTCTCTTGCCGCGTTGCACAAGAGCCAAGCCCTGTAGCCGCGGCGCCGTAGCGTCAGCCGGGCTTGCTGGTCTTTGCCGCCGCCGCCCTGGGCTTTGGAGACTCGGGATAGGGCATGATCATGGTCCCGTCGGGCGCCGCGGTAAAGGTCGTCTGCGTCGGGTAGGCAAACTCGTATCCCGCCTTCGCCATCGCCTCGAACAGCCGGATTCCGATATCGGTCCGCGCCGCGGCGACGACGTCGAACTCGTCGCTGAAAACGTCGAAGAGCAGTTCGAAATCGAGGCTCGACGGGCCAAAGGTCAGGAAGCTCGAACGGATGAATTCATGCCCGCCGGCGACGACCTGTTCTTCGAGCAAGGCGGGAAGGTCGCGGAGCATCTCGGGGCTGGTCTGGTAGATGACGCCGATCTTGAAGGTGATCCGGCGGCGGTGGAGATGCGCGAAATTGGTGATCTCCTTGCTCAGCAAATTGGTGTTCGAAATGACGAGCAGCTCGCCATTGAGCGAACGCAGCCGTGTGCTTTTCAGGCCGATCCGCTCGACGGTTGCGGTGCTGGTGTCGTACTTGATCGTCTCGCCGACGCGGAACGGCCGGTCGAAAATGATCGAGAGCGAGGCGAAGAGGTCGGAGAAAATGCCCTGCGCGGCGAGGCCGATCGCGATGCCGCCAATGCCGAGGCCGGCGATCAGGCCGGTGACGTTGACGCCCATATTGTCGAGGATGACGATCGCCGCGATCGCGAACAGCGCGATGCTGATGAGCAGGCGGATGATGCCCATCGCATTGCTGAGCGTTTCGTTATTCCCTTCGGCGGCGCGGCGCTGGATCAGCCCGAGCACGATCTCGCGCACCCAGATCGCGACCTGCAGCACCACGGCGACGGTAAAGACGAACTGGATCAGTTGCATGATCACCGCGGGCGGCTGCGCATAGCCCGTGACCATGCGGATCGCGATGATCGCGAGCACGGACGATTTGGTCTTGTGGATCACGCGCCCCGCGATGTGGGTCAGCGTCAGCTCGCCCTCGGCCGACTGCGCATGTTTGAGCGCGAAGCTGCGGACCATCGACAGGATGAAATAGATGAGCAGGCCGATGGCGATCGCGATGCCGATCTGCAGCCAGTGGCTGTTCACCCACGCGATGCTCAGGTCCCAATAGCGCTGGAGATCGTCGAGCGGATTGGTCGCGGCGGCCTTTGCGGGCGCGGCTTTCGGAGCGGCGGTGGTCGCGGCGGCGAGCAGGGAGAAAGTCACGTCACGTCCTCTTGAATCGGATCAGGCGGATTGGAGCAGCACCGCGGCCGCGGGCGCCTGCTCCAGATAGGTCAAAAATCCGCGTTCGTAACGCGAAAGATAACGCGTCGCGCGCGGCAGGTTGCCAACCATCGCGGCAAAGTCTTCGCGCCGCTGCGCCGCCGCGAGCATCGCGGGATGGACATAGGCCTTGCGCGCGATCGCGGGGGTGTTGCCGAGGCGGTGCGCGACATGTTCGAGCATCGCCTTCAATGTCGGGGGTTCGGGCGCGTCATAGAGGAAGGCGAAGGCCTCGACGCTCGCCGACCAGGTGCGGAAATGCTTCGCGCTGAATTCGTCGCCCATTGCCTCGCGAATATAGGCGTTCACATCTTCGGACGCGACGGCGCAGAGGCTATCGCCGTCTTCATATTGAAAAAGCTTCTGGCCGGGCAGGTCCTGCAGCCGCCGGACGAGCGTCGTCAGGCTGCGGTCGCTGATCGTCACTTCGCGTTTCGCGCCGCCTTTCGCGACATAGTTCAGGCGGAGCGTCCTGCCCGACAGCCTCGCGTGGCGCTGACGCAGCGTTGTTGCGCCGAAACTCCTGTTCGCCGTCACATATTGTTCGTTGCCGATTCGCAGCGCCGCAAGGTCGAGTAGCCGCACGACCGCTGCAACGACGCGTTCGGAGCACAATGTCCGCCGGGCGAGATCGTCGGCGAGGCGGGCGCGGAGGAGCGGCAGCGCGTGGCCAAAGGCGGCGCAGCGATCATATTTGTCGGCCTCGCGCGCCATCCGGAATTCGGGGTGGTAGCGGTATTGCTTGCGCCCGCGCGCGTCGTAGCCGGTCGCGAGAATATGGCCGTTCGGCGCGGGGCAGAACCACGCATCCTCATAGGCCGGCGGCAGCGCGATCGCGTTCAAGCGGTCGATTTCGTCGCGCTCGCGGATGATCCTGCCCTTGGCGTCGCGATAGCGCCAGCCCGCACCCGAGCGCTCGCGACCGATGCCGGGCAGGCTGTCGTCGACATGGACAAGGCGCGGGGCGGACATGCGTCCATAGCGCTCCGCCCCGCCCGATGGTTCCGATTCAGCCGGCGTCGATTACCGGGTGCCGCGCCGGTACCTGCGCCGGACGTGCGGTCAGCGGGCGCCATCCGGCTTCCTGCTCGCGGCGGCGGCAATAGGTCGACAACCCCATTTCGAGCGCGAGCATCATGTAGATGAAGGGCTGGAAGGCGATGCCGACGAACAAGGATCCGACCATATAGGTGATATGCCCGTTCTGTAGCGCGGTTGCGAGCGGGGCGATCCATTGTTCCTCGGCGCGCCGCGTCTTGAGATAGCGCTGCCTGAGCCGCTCCATCTGCACCAGCCCGACGGCGTGGAGGAAGAGCCAGAGCGCCAGGCCCGGATAGCCCTGTTCGCCCAGCATCTCGAAATAGCTCGAGTGATAGGCGCGCGAATGTTCTTCATAGACCGTGGCTTCGTCATTCTGCGGCGCCTTGGGATCATAGGCGCCCGCCGCCTTTTCGACGCGGACGCTGTTCTGGATATAGGCTTCGAAACCGCCGCCGAACGGATTGTCTTTCGCATATTCCCACGTCCACATCCACACGGCGACGCGGGTCGATGCCGACTGGTCGGACTTGTGATTCTGGATCGTCTCCATGCGCTCGGTAAAGCTTTGCGGCAGGAAGGGGATCGCCGCGACCGCGAGCAACCCCGCGCCAGCGACGTAGAGAAAGCGATGCTTGACCGCGCGCAGCGAGAGGACCGCGAGCACGGCAAGGCAGACGAGCCCGGTGCGCGCCTGCGTCCCCACCGGCAGCAGCATGCAGGCGAAGCAGAGCGCGAAGCAGAAGAGCGAGACGCGCCAGTCGGGCGGAAAGATCGTGCCGTGGCGCCGGTACCAGAGGATCAGCGGGATGATCGCGATGCCGACGGTCGACATGATCGACCCTTCGTACAGGCCGTAATTTTCGTTGAGCAGCAGCTGGAGCTGGCCGTAGCCGCCGCCGCCCGCCGCGGTCTTGATCCCGCCTGCGATCGCGATCGACGCCGCAGACAGCAGCATGATCAGGATCAGCGATTCGATCCGGAGTTTTGTCCGCAAGGTCAGCGGCAGGAAGATCGCCCAGACGAGCGCCTTCCACACCCAGCTCCATTTGTCGGCGGCCTCGACCGGAAAATCGGCCTGGATCGTCGTCATCCAGCAATAGAAGAGGAGCGCGACGAGCAGGAATTGCCGCCCCGACCATCTGGTATCGCGCTTGTCGTCGACGGCGAGCCAGCCGACGATCGCCAGCCCGAAGACGATCAGCGAAATCGGGATCGAGTTGATCAGAAAATAGCTGAGTCGCTGCGGCGCGACGATGTCGATGTAGCAAAAGCACAATATGAACAGGAACGGCTTCCTGAAGCCCACCCCGATGAAGGCGAACAGAAAGGCGACGAACACCATGTCACGCATCGGGGCGGGCATCCTGTTCGGCGCGTTCGGCATCGCGGCGCTGTTGCCATTGCAGGCGCGGGCTGACCTCGCGGTCGAGATCGTCGCGATAAAGCAGGCGCCATAACGCGATCGCCATCAGGACGTGCGTCAGGCCAATGGAAAAATTGTCGACCATGTCCGCTCCCGCTACGCGATCGGGGTTGACGCCGCGTTAAGGCTTGTATGTCAGTGCAATGGCCCATGACCCGCATCTTGCACGTCCTCGATCATAGCTTGCCCGCGCACAGCGGCTACACCTTTCGCACGCGCGCGCTGATGAAGGCGCAAGTCGCGAACGGGTGGGAGGTCGCCGGGGTCACCGGCGTACGCCACCCAGACCCCGGCGCCGACGGCGAAACCGTCGACGGGCTGACCTTTTATCGCACCCCGCCGATCGCGCCCGCGCGCGCGCCGATCCGCGAGTGGCGCGAGATCGGCGCGTTGGCCCGGCGCGTCGAGGCATTGGCGAAGGAATGGAAGCCCGACGTGCTGCATGCGCATTCGCCGGTGCTCGACGGGCTTGCGGCGCTGCGCGTCGGCAAAAAGCTGGGTATCCCGGTCATTTACGAAATCCGCGCCTTCTGGGAGGATGCGGCGGTCGGCAACGGCACCGGGCGCGAGGGCAGCCTGCGCTACTGGCTGACGAAGCAGCTCGAAACCCACGCGGTCAAATCGGCCGACGCGGTCGCGGTGATTTGCGAGGGATTGCGCGGCGACCTGATCGCGCGCGGGATCGATGCGCACAAGATCACCGTATCGCCGAACGGCGTCGACCTCGAGCTGTTCGGCGATCCGCCGCCGCGCGACGATGCGCTCGCCGATACGCTGGGGCTTGCCGAGGGCGATGCGGTGATCGGCTATATCGGCAGTTTTTACGATTATGAGGGGATCGACGACCTGATCGCGGCGATGCCCGCGCTGGTTGCAGCGCAGCCGCGGGCGAAGCTGCTCCTGGTTGGCGGCGGGCCGATGGAGGCGGCGCTGAAGGCGCAGGCGCTTTCATCGTCCGCCGCTTCGCACATATATTTCGTCGGCCGCGTCCCGCACCAGCAAGTCGAGCGCTATTATTCGCTCATCGATATCCTCGCCTATCCGCGCAAGAAGATGCGGCTGACCGACCTTGTCACGCCGCTGAAGCCGCTCGAGGCGATGGCGCAGGGGAAGCTTGTCGCCGCGTCCGACGTCGGCGGGCATCGCGAGCTGATCGAGGATGGCGAAACGGGCACGTTATTCGCCCCCGACGACCCCGCCGCGATCGCCGGCGCGCTGGCCGCGCTGCTCGAAAATCGGGCGATGTGGCCCGAACGAAGGCGGACAGCACGTATTTTTGTCGAAAACCATCGTAACTGGTCATCAAACATTTTACGTTACGAGCCGGTTTACCAGCGATTGCTGCGCAGCGCCGCCTGACGGCTGCCAGGGATCGACGACAGGATGGCCCGACGGCCGCACGGATTTGGACGATATGGACGAGACCAGCGAAAACTCCCGCAGGGCCATCTGGACCGCGCTGCTGCGCGTGCTGCGGCCCGCGCTGCCGGCGGTGATCGGCGCTGCTGCGCTGACCTTCCTGTTCGCGGCGGTGATGCCGATGTCGTGGGTCGCGGGTATCAGTTGGAACCTGTATCTCGATCGCCTTTCCGATTTCTTCATGCCGCCGATCGGCAATGCCGGCCGGCTGGCACTTGCGCTCGGGATGGCGGCCGTCGCAGCCGTCCTTGCCGGCCTCGTCGCGCTGCTGATCGCGAAACCCGAGGCGGCCGGGCTGACGTCGCTGCGCCGCCGCGTTCGTCCGCCGGCCGACGTGACGAGTGACGATGATGACGGCGAAGCGGTGCTGACGCGTCGTCGCCGCGTCGACCTGCATCCCGACGATGCGCCGCGTCCGCCGATCCGCGCCGGCCGAGATCTGCCGGCGGGCGGGCTCGGCCCGCTGAATGGAAATCGCGCTGAAGAAGCTGCCGTGCCGGACCCGTGGCTGCGCGAACCCGATACGGACGAGGCGGACGAGCTAGTACTCGCCGACCTTGCGCCCGAAGATGCCGTTGCGGGCGAAGAGCCCTGGTTGCAGCCCGCCGAGATGACGGGGCCGGCCATTCCCGACCCCGCCGACAATTCGCTTGGCGCGATGGTCGCCCGTTTCGAGGCCGGTCTGGCGCGTCGGCGTCACGCGCCGGATGTGGCGGCCGCCACCGTCGCGATCCCGGTCCCCGAAGGGGCCGGGCCCAGGGGCGAGCCCGAAGTCGACTTCGCCCTCGAAGCCGCGCTTGGCACGCTGCAACGGATGACGCGCCAGTCGGTCGGTTAATCCTCGACAGTCAATATTTCGATTTGCAGCACGTCCTGCGCCGCTCCGCGCTCGACCGCGATATCGGCGACGATATGCCCCGGCAGTGTCCATTCGGCTGCGCTCAACCGTTCCTGGAGCGCCGCGCCAACCATGGCGGCGTCGCCCACCGCAAGGGTACAGGGAAACAGGTGACGTGCGCCGACGAAACTGGCGCTCGCCCACGGCCGGAAGGTTGAGGCGCCGGGCGCCAGCCCGTACGGCAATTCGCGTGCAAGCAAGTGACGCAGCCGGCGGTGCGGACATCCCGGCCGCGGCGGCTGTGCGGGCGACCAGCGCATCATGCCCGCGCTCCCGCGCCGGCATTTCGCGCCGCCCGCGAACGGCGATCGCCTCGTGGCACGACGCGCCCCGCATGACGGTCGGCGCGCCATTTGTTCATGAAATGTTCCACACGACATATCAGCTGGCGGCCGGGTTCGCGTCCGCCGCGCAAGTCGCTGACAAGCCGCGGGTCGTGGACCGCGGCGCGCCCGAACACGCTCGGCGGCATCGCCGATTCCTTCAGGAAGGCCTCGATCCGTTGCAACAGGCTGCGCTCCATAACTTCCTCCCTGACCGCTTCGAAACCGGGCGACTCACCCGATAGGATATTTCCTATTTGATGCTCATTTTCCTACTTGTCTAGGAAAAATCCGCTTGCTAGAGAAGAAATAGGAAGGACCGGCCCCCAGCGAAGCTTATGAGCGATTTTGTCCAGGATCCGCGCGCTGCGCTCGACCGCCTCTTGACCGACAAGGGGATCGACTATGCGCGCCTGTCGCAGGTGATCGGGCGCAATCCCGCCTATATCCAGCAATATATCAAGCGCGGGTCGCCGCGACGGCTGGCCGAACAGGACCGCGCGCGCATCGCCGCTTATCTGGGGGTATCCGAAGCGATGCTGGGGGGACCGGTCCAGCGTATCGCGACCCCGTCGCGGGTGCGCGGACCCGGGATGATCCTTGTGCCCAAACTTGCGATCGGTGCCTCGGCAGGCGCGGGGGCGAGCATCGATGGCGAGCCGGTCGAGGGCGAAGTCGCGTTCGACCCCAAATGGCTACGCGGTCTGGGCGCCGATCCGCGCGCGCTCAGTATCATCCGGGTCGAGGGCGATTCGATGGCGCCGACGCTCGACGACGGCGATGACATATTGGTCGACGGCGGTGATGCTGCAGCGCGGCTGCGCGACGGCATTTACGTGCTGCGCATGGACGATGTGCTGATGGTGAAGCGCGTCGCGCGCGCGCCGGGGCAGGGGCGGATTTCGGTGATCAGCGACAATCCGCACTATCGCAGCTGGGATGATCTGCCGATGAGCGCGGTGCAGCTCGTCGGGCGCGTCGTCTGGACCGGCCGGCGGGTGAGATAGCCGCCTAGCGCGGCGCCATCAGCGCTTCGATTTCATGGTCGAGCACTTCGGCGCGCTGGCATTGTTCGCTGTTGCCGGCCTGGCATTTCTCCGCGGCCTTGTCGCGCTGGCGCGTCAGCTTGCCCATCTGTTCCTCGCGCTTGCGAAGCTCGCGGCCGCGGTTGCGGTCGGACTCGTCCTGGCTGGTCGTCGACCAGTCGGCGACCTGCCCGACGGCCTTGACCGGCGCGGTGACGACCGTCTTGACCGCGCTGACACATCCGGCGAGCAAAGGGGCGGTCAGCGCCGCGATGATGATGGCACGCATGGTCTTCTCCCTCGCCAATGGCGCCTCATCGCATAGCCGCGGCTCTGTGAACAGCAGATTGCGATGGACGGTCCGCCGTTTCCGGCCGCTGTCACAGCTTTGAAACAAATGGTTAAAGCCGTCTTTACCATCAGCGATTAGGCACGGCGCCACCAAGCCACCCTGCGCCGCGAAGAGAGACAGATGAACCCCGTCGACCTTGTCATTGCCCCATCGTCCGGCCATTCGGCGGCGATCGGCGTCGATGCGCAGCTGTCCGAAGTGATCGAGACGTTTCGGGCGAACCCCGATCTGCGCATTCTCGCGGTGCTCGATGCGCAGGACGTTCCGGTCGGCATCGTTCGCGAACAGCGGATCCGCGAACTGCTTTTCTGTCCCTACTGGTTTTCGCTGATGCAGAATCCGACCATCGGCGGCTCGATCGCTTCGATGATCGAACCCTGTCTGACCGCCGACGTGTCCGAGACGACCGCCAATCTGCTGCGGATGGTTTCGGGCTCGAAGCGCCACGACGGCCTTGTCCTCGTCGAGCGCGGGCGTTTCGTCGAAACGCTCGATGCGGGGCAACTTGCACGGCTCGCGATGCTGCGCGAGGTCGAGGTGGCGCAGGACCGCGCCGCGCGCGCGTCGCTGGTCGACGACGCCGGTCGCCGGTTCCAGCAGGACATTGCCGCGCTGACCGCGACGCTTTCCGACATGGCGCGCGAGGTCGAAGCCGTCGCGCTCAGATTGTCGACGCGCGCGCAACAGACGGGACAGGATGCGATTTCGGTGGCGGGCGCCACCGCACAGACACTGGCGGGCCTGCGCGAACTCGGCGATCGGGGACAGGCGCTGGCAGGATCGATGGCGCGGATCGTCGACGATGGCGCGCGGGCGCGCGCGGTCCGCCACGAGGCGCATCTGAAGGTGAAGCAGGCCGGCGAACGCGCCATCGCGCTGAAGGCCGCAAGCCAGTCGATCGAGCATATGCTGACGCTGATCATCGACATGGCAAGCCGCACCAACATGCTTGCGCTCAATGCCGGGATCGAGGCCGCCCGCGCCGGCGATGCCGGCCGCGGCTTTGCGGTCGTCGCCGCGGAGGTCAAGTCGCTGGCGAGGCAGACGCGCGTCGCGGCAAGCGATATCACCCCCTATGTCGACCGGATCCGCGACATCGTCGAACAGGTCGCGGTCGGCTTTGCCGAGGTCGAGCGGGCGATCGACGCGAACAATGGCTTTTCCGACGCGATCGACCATGCGGTCGACGGCCAGAGCGCGACGACACTGGTCATCGCCAGCTATGTCGAACAGGCGGTGTCGGCGGGGCGCGAGGTCGACCAGCGCGTCCAGCATATCAGCCGCGGCGCCAATGCCGTCGGCGAGGGTGCCCAGTCGCTCGGGCAACTGTCGGCCGGGCTGACGCAGGCGGCGACATCGCTCCACCAGCGCGCCCGTCATTTTGTCGAGGCCGTCGCCGTCGCCTGACCTCTCCGGACGGCGGAACCTATACGCTATTCAAGCACTTGCCGCGTGACCCCGACGTGCTACGATGCCTTTGCGCCGGAGGCGTCGATGGCCGTCGGCGGGAGGAGGGTCACCATGACGAATATCCAAAAGGGTCTGGCCGAATTTATCGGCACGTTCTGGCTTGTCTTTGGCGGTTGCGGCAGCGCGGTCCTTGCGGCCGCCTTTCCCGATGTCGGGATCGGATTGCTCGGCGTTTCGCTCGCATTCGGTCTGACGGTCGTCACCATGGCCTATGCGATCGGCCACATATCGGGTTGCCATCTGAATCCCGCCGTCACGGTCGGATTGTGGGCGGGCGGGCGCTTCGAGGCGCGCGATATCCCGCTTTACGTCATCGCGCAGGTGCTGGGCGCGATCGTGGCGGCGTTCCTGCTGTTCTACATCGCCAGCGGCAACCCCGCCTATGACCTTGCCACCAACGGCCTCGCCGCCAACGGTTTCGACGCGGGTTCGCCCGGCGGTTACGACCTGATTTCGGGCTTCACGATCGAAATCCTGCTCACCGCTTTCTTCCTGTGGATCATCATGGGCTCGACTGACGGCCGCGCACCGGCGGGCTTTGCGCCGATCGCCATCGGCCTCGCGCTGACGCTGATCCATCTCATCTCGATCCCGGTCACCAACACCTCGGTCAATCCGGCGCGCAGCACCGGCCCGGCGCTGGTTGTTGGCGGCCTTGCGATCCAGCAGCTGTGGCTGTTCTGGGTCGCGCCGCTGATCGGCGGTCTCGTCGGTGGCTGGCTGTATCGCACGGTCGGCGCGGACCGTTTCCCGAAACCGAATATCGAAGGCGAATGACGCCGGTCCGGCGGGGGCGAAAACCTCCGCCGGTCCTATTTCAGCAGGTCGACCGCAAAGGCTCGGACGTCGGCCGCCATATCGGAGCGTTCGAGCGCTACGGCGAGATTGGCCTGGATATAGCCAGCTTTCGATCCGCAGTCGTAGCGCGCGCCGTCGAAGGTGACGGCGTGGAAGGGCTGGTTGCCGATCATCGTCGCCATCGCGTCGGTGAGCTGGATTTCACCGCCGGCGCCCTTTTCCTGCTTCTCGAGCACGCGCATCACTTCGGGCTGCAGGATATAGCGGCCCGAAATGATCAGGTTCGACGGGGCGTCCTCGGCCTTGGGTTTCTCGACCAGCGCTGTCACCTCGGTCAGCGCGCCGTCGCGTGCGCCCGGCGCGATGACGCCATAGCTCGACACCTGCTCGTGCGGCACTTCGAGGACCGAGATCAGGTTTCCGCCGACCCGATGGTACGCATCGACCATCTGCTTCATGCAGCCGGGCGACCCGTGCATGAATTCGTCGGGCAGGAAGATCGCGAAAGGTTCGTCGCCGACGATATCGCGCGCGCACCAGATCGCGTGACCCAGCCCGAGCGGTTCCTGCTGCCGGACATAGGCGCAGGCGCCGGGTCCGAGCCGCGTCGGTTCGAGCACCGACAAATCCTTGCCGCGTTCCGACATCGTCTTTTCCAGTTCGAACGCGACGTCGAAATGATCCTCGATCGCGCTCTTGCCGCGACCGGTGACGAAGATCATCTGCTCGATCCCCGCCTCGCGCGCCTCGTCGACCGCATACTGGATCAGCGGCCGGTCGACGACCGGCAGCATCTCCTTGGGGATCGCCTTGGTCGCGGGCAGGAAGCGGGTGCCGAGGCCGGCAACGGGAAATACGGCTTTGCGGATCGGTTTCATGGGCCGGGCTTAGCCGCGAATTTGATGCAAGAAAAGTGCGGTTGCGGGGCGTCTCGTCGCGTTATTCGGGCGCGACGATCACGACCACGCGGCGGTTGTCCTGGCGCCCTTCGGCGGTCGCATTGCTCGACAGCGGCAGCGTTTCGCCGCGACCGACGATCTGGTCCGCGGTGAAGCGCATGCCGCTCCCCTGCATCGGACCCGCCACGGCCTGCGCGCGCGCCTGCGACAGCGTGAGGTTATAGGCGGAGGTGCCGGTCGAATCGGTATGGCCTTCGACCCGCGCGGTCGTGATGCCGACCGAAACAAGCTTGGCCGCAATTTCGCCGATCCGTTGCTGCTGATCGGCCGGCAGGGCGCTTTCGTTCGAAGGAAAGAGCAGCCGTTCGGGCATGCTCAGCTCCCAGCCGGGGCCGGTTTCGACGAAGCCCTGCGACTGGAGCATCGCGACCTGCGCCGGGTTGAAACCCGTCGGCGGCGGGACGCTCTGGCACGCGGCGAGCAGCGCCGCAAAGGCAGCGGCGAGGAAGAGGCGGATCTTGTGGGGGAAGGCGTCGGTCACGGTATCACTCCGCTGGTCATGAACAGGGGTCATCGGGAACGGTTAGTCAATTTGTCGGCATACATGGCCGCGTCTGCTGCGGTCAGCAGCGCGGTCGCGTCGCTGCCGTTGTCGGGAAAGGTCGCCACGCCGACGCTGACCGCGGCGCGATAGGTTTCACCCCCGGGCAGCAGGACGGGTTCGGCGACGCTGGTACGGATCCGGCTGGCCAGTCCTTCGGGATCGACCTCGCTGTCGAGCTCGACGATGACGATGAATTCGTCGCCGCCGATCCGTGCGGCAAAGTCACCCTTGCGCAGCGATTCCTTGATCCGCGCCGACAGCGCGACGAGCACCGCATCGCCGGCCGCGTGACCGAAATTGTCGTTCGCCGCCTTGAAGTTATCGGCGTCGATGAACAGCAGGGCGAAGCGGCTGCCGCGGGCCTCGGCGGTCTCGATGCGCTGACCGAGATGCTCGTCGAAGGCGTCGCGGTTCGGCATCGCCGTCAGCGTGTCGTGTGTGGCGCGGTGCGCGAGCATCGCGCGTTCGCTCTCCATATTCCCCTGCCAGCCCTGCAATTCGTCGAGCAGGGCGTTGATATCGCCGCCCAGCCGGTGGAGTTCGGTGATGCCGAGCGGCTGGACACGCTTGTCGAACCGGCGATGCAGGCGCACGTCGTGGGCGACGGTTGCGATCTCGTTGAGCGGCTTGACCAGCTCATACTCGAAGCGCCGCGCAAGGAAGATGGTCCCCAACGCGGTGATCAGCAGGCAGCCAAGCCCGGCGAGCAGCCCGATGCGGACATAGTCGATCAGGGTCGAACTATCGCCCCAAACCTCGATCGTCCCGATCGCCGATCCATTGCGCTGGACGGTCACCGAAAAGGGGCGGGGGAAAAATATCCGGGTCAGGATCGGCGCGGGGTCGGCGGCGGGCGACGTCCACTGGGTCAGCGGCTGGCCGACGTCGTTGAGAACGCGCAGCCGGGCAATGCCGGGGATATGGGTAAGCGGCTCGAGCCCTTCACGAACCGCCTGCGGGTCATTGAACACGAGCGCGGGTTCGACGCCATAAGCGCCGAGCTGGGCTGCCAGTTCCATATTGCGGTCGGCATAGCCGCGCAGTGCCGTCACCCCGGCGAGCAGGATCGTCAGGCCCGAAAGCGCGACCGCGAACAGGGTGATGCCGAAATGAAAACGCGACAGCAGTTTTTGCAACGTCGTGTGCGCGCCGATTCGTTCGACGGGGCGATTGGAGCCGGGCCCGGTCATGACGCGCCCCCGCCGATGCGGAGTACACGCGGATCGATCCGCAGCGGGCCACGTCCGATCGCGTCGAGGTTGACCGAGAAGCTGAGGCTTGCCGTCCGGTTGCTCAGGCAGAACATCGCGCCATAAATGCACGCGGCATCGTCGTCGGTGATGGTCAGTACCGGGCGCCCGCGTACCCACGCGATCAACTGCCGGCGGTCGGCGACCGGCATGCGGCCGAGGAACAATATGTCGCAATCGGTGCGTGTGGTCGCGATTTCTGTGCTCAGGCGGCGAACGACGACCGATCCGGGGCCGGGAACATCGGGCGCCATGCTGTCGGTCAGTCGCGGGGTTCCGACGATGCACATGACACGCGCCGTCTTCGCCGATCCATCGGGCCAGCGGGCATAGCTGACGATGCCACCGACCATCCGGTTGACCGCACGGGTCATCCCGCCCGAGCCGTCTTCGACAACCGTCTGGCTTGCGGCCTGGACCGACATCTGGGGCGTTGTGGACAACGCACCGATCAGAAACAGCGATGCCAGCACCCGGCAGCGACCCCCAACTGCGTTTCAGGGGCATCCTGCCCCAGCGAAGGCGCGTCCGCTAGTCAAAACAATTGGAAAGTCAATGAAAAGTGACGTCATGCTGCCATATTGCAACAGTCGCAGCATTGTTTCGGTGTGTGCTTATCCGGCGCGCAGGCGGTCACTGAAGCCCTTGCGCAATTTGGCGAGCTTCGGCGGGATAACCGCTATGCAATAGGGATTGCGCTGGCCCTCGCCCTCCCAATAGGCCTGGTGATAGTCCTCGGCCGGATACCAGTCGGACGCGCTTTCGATCGTCGTGACGATCGGCGCCGGCCAGTCGGCGGCGGCGCGTTCGATGCCCGCGCGCGCGGCGTCGGCCTGCGCGGCATCGAGCGGGAAGAGCGCGCTGCGGTACTGGGTGCCGACGTCGTTGCCCTGGCGATTGAGCGTCGTCGGATCGTGCGTCGCGAAATGGACATCGAGCAGATCGTCATAGGAAATCACCGACGGGTCGAAGGTGATGCGGATCGCCTCGGCATGGCCGGTATCGCCGCCGCACACCTGCTTGTAGGTCGGGTTGGGGACCGTGCCGCCGATATACCCGCTTTCGACGCCGTCGACGCCGGCAAGCGACTGGAATACGGCTTCGGTGCACCAGAAGCAGCCTCCGGCAAAAATGGCGGTCTCACGGGTCATGGCATCGGTCCTTATGGCGAAAGCGGGAAGACGCCAAAATAGGGTGCGCGCACCTTCATTCCAAGGGCGGCGGTGCGTCGATCAGCGGGGGATGCAGCGGCTGACCCGCCGCGCGCGCCGCCGCGATGGCCGTCGCTTCGGCTTCGAGCGAGGCAACGCGGTCGCGCCAGCGCGGGTGGGTGCCGGCCTGGAGCAGCGGCCGCCCTTTCCGCTGACCGAAGCGGGTCCAGAAGCGCGCAGCCGCCGCAGGGTCGTAACCTGCTCCCGCAAGGAGCCACACCGACAGGCGATCGGCCTCGACCTCGGTCTGGCGGAACAGGCGGGCATTGCGGCCGAACTGCCTCGCCAGCCCGCGATCGACCCCGACGGCGTCGAGGCGGTCGCGGTGGCGCAGGATGTTGTGCGCCAGCTCGTGCGCGATGGCGGCCGCAAGTTCGTCGTCATGCGTGGCGAATTGCGCGAGGCCGTAGTTCACCAGCACCATGCGGCCGTCGGCGACGGCACCCGGCTTCGCGCTTGGCTCGACGCGAAAATCGCTGACGCACCCCGGCACCGGCGCGATATCGATGGCCCGCCCCTCGCCGCCATCGAGCGCGAGGCGCGCGCCGGGCGGCAAGGCGGCCAGAGAGGTCTCGATCGCGGTGATGCGGGCAAAGGGGTGGTCGCCGTCGCCTTCGGGAACGGGCGCCCCCTGTATCCCGACCACCGCGGCCCCCACACGCATCCCCGCTGCTGCGGCGGGCGATGCAGGCGCGATGGCAGCAATGAAAGGCGCATCGCGATCACTTGCCCCATAGGCGGCCAGCGCTTCCGGACGCCGATCAGCGTCGTAGAGCCGCGGGTCACTCCAGATCCAGCCGAACTGCGGCTGATGCGCGGGGCACCATGCGGCGTTGGCGGTGGTCAGGCGAAAGCCGATCGTTGCGACGCGCGCTTCGATCGCCGCCCAATCGCGATAGGAGGTCGCGGCGCCAGCCATGACCGGAGCGGACGTTGCCGCAAGCAACAGGGCGACAAGCAGGGACGGGGCGCGGCGCAGCATCGGAAGCGCTTACCAATGCCCGGCTGTCGGAGCCATGAATTTTCCCGAATCGCGTCATTCCGGACCTCTTGCCTATCGCCCGGCAAGCGCCGATAGGGCGGGCGATGACGCACGCCTCCACCCTGTCTTCGCCCGCCCTGCGCCGACCACGTCCCGTGGCGCTCGCCCGCTGGCTCTGGGCCGTCGCCCTGCTCGTGATCGCGGTCGTCGCCGTCGGCGGCATCACGCGGCTGACCGAATCGGGCCTGTCGATCACCGAATGGAAGCCGGTGTCGGGCGTGCTGCCGCCGCTGAGCGAAGCGGGCTGGCAGGCCGAGTTCGAGAAATACAAGCAGATTCCCGAATATAAGGCGATCAACCTCGGCATGACGCTCGAGGGGTTCAAGGCGATCTTCTTCTGGGAATGGCTGCATCGCATTCTCGGGCGGCTCGTCGGCATGGCGCTGCTCGTTCCGTTCATCTGGTATGCGTGGCGCCGCGCGATTCCCGCCGGCTACGGCTGGCGGCTGCTGGCGCTCGCCGCGCTGGTCGGCCTGCAGGGCGCAATCGGCTGGTGGATGGTCGCCTCGGGGCTCGAATATCGCACCGACGTCAGCCATTTCCGCCTCGCGACGCATTTGTTGACCGCGCTATTCCTGCTCGCGGGGCTCGTGTGGACCGCCCGCGACCTCGGTGCGCTGGCGCGCGATCCGGCAGCGCGGCCGGCGCGACTGACCGGGCCCGCTATCGGGATCGTCGCGATTCTGTTCGTCCAGTTGCTGCTCGGCGCGTGGGTGGCGGGGCTCAATGCCGGTTATGTCGCCAGCACCTGGCCGCTGATGAACGACCATTTCGTGCCCGAGGGCATCGACTGGGCGGGCGGGGCGTGGCTCGCGCTGACCAACGACCCCTTCCTGATCCATTTCCTGCATCGCTGGTGGTCGTGGATGGCCGCGCTGGCCCTGCTGCTCCTCGCGCGTCACCTGGCGCGGCGCGGCGCGCGGCGCGAGGCCGGGCTGCTCGTCGCGGTGGTCGCGGCGCAGATGCTGCTCGGTATCTGGACCGTCGTGTCGGGGGTTTCGATGTGGGTCGCGGTGATGCACCAGGTGACCGGGGCGATTCTCGTGGCGATTGCGGCGGCGGCGCTCCACCGGCTGGGCCATAACGCTGCATGACGCCGGCGGGCGGCCTCTTCGGCGCGCTGCTGCTGCTCTCGGCCCAACCCTTGCCGCCGCCCGACGGCACCCCCGCTGCGGCGGTCACGCAATTCAGTTTCGCGCCGCCGGTCGATCGACCGATGACATATCGCGTGACGACGCGCCGGATCGGCCGCGACGGATCGCTGATCAATTTCTCGCTCGTCTATGACCTGCGATGGCAGCGCGTCGGACGCGGCTACCAGCTCGATGCCGTGTTGCAGCGGATCGATTCGGACGCCCGGCCCGAAATGAAGCGAGCGCTGACGCTGATGCTGGAACCGCTTGTGGGCGAAGCGATGGCCTATCTCGTCGCGCCCGACGGCAGCCATATCAACCTCGTTGATCCCGAAGGATTGTGGGCGCGGGTGACCGCGCGGATCGAAGCGGCGGGAACCGCGGCGGGGCGCCCCGAAGCGAAGCAACTGGCCAGGCTGATCGCTGCGCTTCCCGCCGCCGATCGCGACCGGCTGGCGACCGCCGACATCCGGGCACTGGTCGCGCCTGCTAACGACGCGATCCCGGTCGCGGCCGGCGGCGCCAGCGTATCGATGCGGCACGACGGGACGCATCAGACTTTCGCCAGGGTCGAACGCGATTCGGCCGCGGTCCGTGCGGCTGCCCGGCCGCTCGAAATCGACAATCTGTGGACCGTCGATACCGCCACCGGACTCGTCGTTCGCGAGCAGCGGCAGAGCTGGATCGTCGAGGCCGATGGCGACGGGCGCACGCTTGTCGAGGAGCGGGTGCGCGCGCTCGAACCGGCACCCTGAACAAGGTGGTATTATAATACCCGTCAGCAAAGCCGCGATCTGCTTGACTTTCCGCCCCGCTTTCGCCATTGGCCCGCTCCGAAGCGCCGCTTCGTCCCTTTGGACAGGCGGCGCGGTTTGTTTCGGGCGGCGCGTGTCGCTCGTCCTAGTCCATCTCTGTCAAGGAGCGTGCCATGAAGGCGCTGACCAAGACGACTGTTTCGGCGAATGCTGCCACGGTCGAAAAGAAATGGGTGCTGATCGACGCCGAGGGTCTCGTTGTGGGCCGCGTTGCTTCGATTATCGCCAACATCCTGCGCGGCAAGCACAAGCCGTCGTTCACCCCGCACGTCGATTGCGGTGACAATGTCATCGTCATCAATGCGGAGAAGGTGGCGTTCACCGGCAACAAGCTGCAGGACAAGCGTTACTACAAGCACACCGGCTATGCCGGCGGCATCAAGGAAACGAGCCCCGCGAAGATCCTCGAAGGCCGTTTCCCCGAGCGCGTGCTCGAAAAGGCTGTCGAACGCATGATCCCGCGCGGCCCGCTCGGCCGCCAGCAGATGCGCAACCTGCGCATCTTCGCCGGCACCGAACATCCGCACGAAGGGCAGAACCCCGAAGTGATCGACGTCGCGTCGATGAACCGCAAGAACAAGGTGGGTGCATAATGGCTGACGAACAGACCATGACCGATCTCAAGGATCTCGCCGGCGCCGTCGAAGGCAGTGTTGCCGCTCCGGTTTCGAACACGCCGCTGCGCGAAAAGCAGGTCGACAAGCAGGGCCGCGCCTATGCGACCGGCCGTCGCAAGGACGCCGTTGCCCGCGTGTGGATCAAGCCCGGCACGGGCAAGATCACCGTCAACGGCCGCGACCAGGAAGTTTACTTCGCACGCCCGACGCTGCGCCTCGTCATCAACCAGCCCTTCGGCCTGACCGAACGCACTGGCCAGTATGACGTGATCGCAACGGTCAAGGGCGGTGGCCTCTCGGGCCAGGCGGGCGCCGTGCTGCACGGCATCGCACAGGCGCTGACCCGCTTCGAACCGGCGCTGCGCAGCCCGGTCAAGGCGGCTGGCTTCCTGACCCGCGACAGCCGCGCCGTCGAGCGCAAGAAGTACGGCAAGGCAAAGGCCCGCCGCAGCTTCCAGTTCTCGAAGCGCTAAAAGCTTTCTTCCGTCGACGGACGGAGAAGGGAAGGGCGGTCCGGCAACGGGCCGCCCTTTTCCTTTGGGCGATCGATATCCGGGTGGATGTCGGCTTTGGGGTGGAGAGCTGTCCCTTTTGTGCACCCCGGCGAAAGCCGGGGCCCAGAGCGTAATTGCGCAATGCCAGCCTTCTGACGCCATGGGCCCCGGCTTTCGCCGGGGTGCACATCCCTATCGGCAACTCCCGGTCGAAAGCTGCCTTCCTTCCCTCTTCGTGGCGGCCGGTGAACCCGCAAGCGCCCGATGCGGCACCCGATAGAAATTCTAAATTGCAAATGACTCGCAATAACATATAAGCCCACCCGCGCCGCCTTCTTCGCGCGCTGGAAAGGACCCCGATGTACGCCTTTGTCGACCAGCCGGTCGAAAGCCTCTGCAACGGTGGGCGTTTCCTGCTCTGGGCGATGCGCGGATGGGTCCGTGCTGCCGAACGCGGCCAATGCCCGCCGCAATTGCTGCACGCGGTTTTGTAGCCGTCGAAGCGCCGGGCGCACTGCCCGACTTCCATATCGCGATGGCGATGCTTGGCGGCGATGCGGTGGAAACGCTGGTCCTTGCGCCCATGCCGTGCCTCCAGATTTCAGAGGATGAAGCAATTCTGCTTGGACTCTGGCGCGACTTTTCTCTTGGGAACAGCGCAAATGCCCGCCGGGTGCTGGCCTTGCTGGCCGAGGGAGACAGCGCCGGTCCGATCGCAAAGGCGATGGGCGCCGTCGTCGACCGGCTGGTCGCGGCGGGATTCGACATGTCGGCCCTCGCGGCCGGCGCCATGACACATCAGGAAAGTTCAAAGTGATGAGTGATCGTATTGCCGAAGCCGCCAAGCTGGCTCCTTCCGCCTCGCTGACCGTCGAGGAGGTGCGTTCGGTCCGGCACTGGAACGAACATCTGTTCAGCTTCACGATCAGCCGCCCGCCGAGCTTCCGCTTCCGCTCGGGCGAGTTCGTGATGATCGGCCTGCCGGGCGAGGGGCGTCCGCTGCTGCGCGCCTATTCGATCGCCAGCCCCGCCTATGCCGACGAACTCGAATTCCTGTCGATCAAGGTCCCCGACGGCCCGCTGACCTCGCGGCTCCAGCTGATCCGGCCGGGCGACCCCGTCTATCTCGGCCGCAAGCCGACGGGTACGCTCGTCGCCGATGCGCTGACTCCCGGCCGGCGGCTGTTCATGCTCTCGACCGGCACCGGCCTCGCGCCCTTCCTCAGCCTCGCGCGCGACCCCGATATCTATGAACGCTTCAACCAGATCGTGATTGTCCATTGCGTACGGCAGGTCAGCGATCTCGCCTTCCGCGACGAGCTCGAGAGCCAGCTCGCGGGCGATCCGCTGGTGCAGGATCAGGCGCTGCTTCAGTTCCACTATCTGCCGACGGTGACGCGCGAGCCCTTCCGCACGACGGGCCGCATCGATGCGTTGATCGAAGACGGCTCGCTCTTCGGCCATCCGCTGACCGGCCCGACCGCTTTCGATCCCGCGACCGACCGCGTCATGATGTGCGGCAGCATGGCGATGATCCGCGACCTGCAGGCGCGTTTCGAAGAACTGGGCTTCACCGAAGGCTCGAACGCCGCGCCCGGCGATTTCGTGATCGAGCGCGCGTTCGTGGGCTAAGGCCGAATATCTCAGGGCTTGTCGGCGTAAGCCTTCACCAGGTCGAACATATAGTCGCGCCCGACATAGACCGAGCGCACTTCCATACGTTCGTTGAGGCCGTGCGCGCCATTGCCGTCGGGGTCGCCCCACATGCCCGGGATGCCATAGGTCGGGATGCCAACCGCGCCGAGGAAGGTCGCGTCGGTATAACCATTGGCCATCGACGGGATGACCTTCAGCCCCGGCCAATATTTGTCGACGAGCGTCTGCATCGGCCCGATAACCTTGGGGTCGAGCGGCGGTGCGGGTGGAGCAGGGCGCTTGGGTGGCAGCTGGGTGATGGTGACGCCGGGGTCGCCGATCACTTTCGCCAGCTCGTCCTTGATCGATTCGATGCTGTGCCCTGGAAAGATGCGGCAGTTGATGTTCGCGCCAGCGCGCTGCGGCAAGGCATTCGGGGCATGCCCGCCGTCGAGCAAGGTCGCGACGCAGGTGGTGCGCAGGTTGCTGTGCAGGAACGGGTCCTTGCCCACGATCGCCTCGGCTGCCTTGTCGGCGGGATTCTTCGCGAGCGCGACCATCGCCTTGCCGGTCTCGTCGCCGCGCGCGGCGCCGGCCTCGGCAAAGAAGCGTCGCGTCGTCTCGGTCATCTCGACCGGGAAGTCGTAATCGTCGATTTTCGTCAGCGCGCGCGCGAGTTCGTAGATCGCGTTGGCGGGCACGGGTGCCGAGCTATGGCCGCCTGGGTTGCGCGTTTCTAGGCGGAAGTTGGCGAAGGTTTTTTCGCCGACCTGTACCGATTGGCCGAGCACTTTTCCCTTGCCGTCGCTGTCGCCGCCGCCGCCTTCGTTCAAGGCGAATTCGGCGTCGATCAGGTCGCGCCTGTTCGCTGCGAGCCATTCGACCCCGTTGAACGCCCCGTTGGTTTCCTCGCCGCAGGTCAGCGCGACCTTGACCGTGCGCTTGGGCTTGTAGCCGGCCTGTTGGAAGCGGATTAGCGTGTCGACCCATACCGCCGCCTGCGCCTTGTCGTCGGCGGTGCCGCGGCCATAGAAATAGCCATTCTCCTCGACCATCACGAACGGGTCGCGCTCCCAGTCGGCGCGCTTCGCCTCGACGACGTCGATATGCGCGACGAGCAGGATCGGTTTCGCGGTCTTGCTCGTCCCCGGGTAGACCGCGACGAGGCCGCCTTCCTTCGGATTTTCGGGCGTCGCGAACAGGGTGAGCTGGCTGTCGGCGACCCCCGCCGCCTTCAGCCGTGCCGCCATCCGTTCGGCGGCGAGCGTGCAGCTGCCCGACGACAGCGTCGTATTGGTTTCGACCAGCTCCTTGTAAAGGTCGCGGAACGCCAGCTGGTCGGCGCGCGGCTGTACATCGGCGGCGGTCGCGGGCGCTGCAAATAGCAAGGCGGACGTCAGCAGCGCGGACAGCGTCTTCATAGATTTCTCCCCTGTTTTGCAAACGAAAGGAGCAGAAAGGCTGCGCGACCGCAAGCCGCGAAACGCGTTCGTCTTGCGTTGCGTCAGGCTTTCGCGCAATCCGGCCCGAGGGAGAGGAGCAAGCGTGACGAGAATGAATGACGATCCGCCGGGGCTGGTGGCGCGCGCGGTGCGTCGCCTGCTGCTTTTGCTGTACCGGCTACGCGGATGGAAAGCGGTGGGCGAGGTTCCCGAACCGCGGCGCTTCGTCCTGATTGCGGCGCCGCACACGAGCAATTGGGACTTCGTCAATTTCCTCGGGCTGACCGCCGACCTCAGGATCCGCCCCTTCTTCATGGCGAAGCTGTCGTTGTTCCGCTGGCCGATCGGCGGTTTCATCCGCCAGATGGGCGGCGTGCCGGTCGATCGCCGCGGCGGCGGCAATGTCGTGCAGCAGTCGGTGGAGGAGTTTGCGCGCCGCGCCGAATTCATGCTCACCGTCGCGCCCGAAGGGACCCGCGGCAAGGCAGCGAAATGGCGCACCGGCTTTTACCAGATCGCGCTCGCGGCGAAGGTGCCTCTCGTCGTCGGCTTCATGGATTATGGCACCCGGACCGGCGGGCTTGGCCCGCTGATCTGGCCGACAGGCGATTTTCGCGCCGACATGATGAAGGTTTTTGAGGTATATAGGCACTGCACCGCCCGATTCCCCGAGCGCCAGGCGCGTTCGATCGATGATATCGTCGGCCGCGGCGAGGAACGAGACATGCGCGCGTGAGCGACGCCCTTCTATTGCTGACGGTCAATTTCGGCGGATTGCTCGCCGTGATCCTGCTGCTGTTG
>NZ_DASWTD010000532.1:0-2475 GCF_036402335.1 Sphingopyxis sp.
CAGCCATGACTGAACTGCAGAGCTGTGTGCCGCGAGGTCAAAAGCAAGAGCGGACGGTACCGGAATCCTCCTCGGGGGGCGTCCGGCGAACCGATCCGACGGACCGCCCACCGTCCGACAGGGAGAAACGCCCATGGCCACCGTGCCGTCCCCTTTGACCGCGCCCCACGCGCCGCCCGCACCCAAGCCGCTCTATCGCACGCTGTACTTCCAGGTGCTGGTCGCCGTCGCCATCGGCATTGCCCTCGGGCATTTCTACCCGAAGCTCGGCGCCGACATGAAGCCGCTCGGCGACGCCTTCATCAAGCTCGTCAAGATGATCATCGCGCCGGTGATCTTCCTGACCGTTTCGACCGGTATCGCGTCGGTCGGCAGCGGCAAGACGCTCGGTCGCCTCACGGCAAAGACCTTCGCCTATTTCCTCTTCTTTTCGACCCTCGCGCTGATCATCGGGCTGATCGTCGCCAACGTGGTGCAACCGGGCGCGGGGATGAATATCGACCCGCGCACCCTCGATCCGAACGCGGTCGCCAAGATCGCCGAATATGATGCGAAGGCGCACGATACCTCGCTCGTCGGCTTCCTGCTCGCGATCATTCCGACGACCTTCGTCTCGGCGCTGACGTCGGGGTCTATCCTGCAGGCCTTGTTCGCGGCGATCCTGTTCGGGATTGCGCTGTCGCATACGGGCGCCGCCGGCGCGCAGGTGCTCGGCATGCTCGAAAAGCTGTCGAGCGTCTTCTTCTACCTCGTCGGAATGCTGATGCGCTTTGCGCCGATCGGCGCGTTCGGCGCCATGGCTTTCACGATCGGCGAATATGGCGTCGAATCGCTCGTCAATCTCGGCGCGCTGATCGCGACCTTCTACCTCACATCGATCCTGTTCGTCGTCGTCGTCCTCGGCACGATGGCGCGGCTCTGCGGCTTTTCGATCTTCCGGCTGATCGCCTATCTGAAGGCCGAACTGCTGCTCGTGCTCGGGACCTCGTCGTCCGAAGCGGCGCTGCCCAGCCTGATGGAAAAGCTGGAGAAAGCGGGCTGCGCCAAGCCCGTGGTCGGCATGGTCGTGCCGACGGGCTACAGCTTCAACCTCGACGGCACCAACATCTACATGACGCTCGCGGCGCTGTTCGTCGCGCAGGCGACGGGCGTCGACCTCAGCCTCGGCGACCAGGTCGCGCTGCTGCTGGTCGCGATGGTGAGCTCGAAAGGCGCGGCGGGGGTGACCGGCGCGGGGTTCATCACGCTCGCTGCGACGCTGACGGCGGTGCCCACGGTGCCGGTCGCGGGGCTCGCGCTGATCCTCGGCATCGACCGCTTCATGAGCGAATGCCGCGCGCTGACCAACTTCATCGGCAACGCGCTCGCCGCGATCGTCGTCGCGAAGTGGGAAAAGGCGCTCGATCGCGACGCACTCGACCGCGCGCTGGGCGGCAAGCCTGCACCCATTGCAGCGGCTCCGATCGAAACCGACGCAGATTGAGGCCGGCCAGGCCGGCCGACCGGACAACGATAAACATGGGGAGTGATATCATGATTTCGACCAAAGCCCGCTGGGCACGTCACAGCAGTCGCACCGTATTGATGCTTGCCGGTATCGGTGCGCTGGCCGCGCCGCTTGCCGCGCAGGAAACCCCGGCCGAGGGCACCGCCGCCGCGGCGGGCGAAGACGCGATCATCGTTACCGGCAGCCGTATCGCGCGTGAAACCTATGACACGCCCGCGCCCGTAATCGGGGTGTCGGCCGAGGATCTGGTCGAGGCGGGCGACAGCGAGCTCAGCGAGACGCTCGCCGACCTGCCGCAACTATCGTCGACCACCAATGATTCGACCGTCACCGGCAACACCCAGAATTCGGGCCTCAGCTCGATCGAGCTGCGCAACCTCGGCGCGAACCGTACGCTCGTCCTCATCGACGGTCGCCGCACCGTGTCGAACTCGGGGATCATCAACCTGGTCAGCCTGTCGACGATCCCCACCGACTTCGTCGACCGGGTCGAGATCGTTACCGGTGGCACCTCGTCGGTCTATGGTTCGGATGCGGTGGCGGGCGTCGTCAACATCATCACCAAGAAGAACGAACGCGGGCTGACCTTGCGCGCACGCACCGGCATCACCTCGCGGGGCGACGGGCAAGAACTCACGCTCGGCGCCACCTGGGGCACGCGCTTTGCCGACGGGCGCGGCTATTTCCTTGTGAGCGGTACCTACGACCGCGACTGGGGCATCCGCGCGACCGACCGCGAATGGGCGACGCGCCCGGTCGCTTATGAATATGACTTCGATACCGGCCTCAACATGTTCGAGGGCGTCTATCTGAACGCCAGTGGCGTCCCGACGAGCGGATCGCAGCCCGCCTCCTCCTTCCCTCCGCTGAGCATGAGCGATCTCAGCAGCTTCATCCCCGGCGGCGTCTTTTCGGGCGGCAACTCGTCGCGCGACCGTTTCTATCGGAACGGCCAACTGATCCCCCTC
>NZ_DASWTD010000533.1:0-4789 GCF_036402335.1 Sphingopyxis sp.
CAAGGCGGGCGGCGGCACGACGCGCCCGCGAAAATTGCGGTCCTCGTAATAACGCAGCTTCCGGGCGCGGATCGGCGCCATTCCCGACACGAGGACGAGTTCCTCCGCCGGCGGCAGCTGCATTACCTCGCCCTGCGTCAACAGCGGGCGCGCGGTTTCCTGCCGGCTGACCATGACATGCGCGAGCCAGGGCGCGAGGCGATGCCCGGCATAGTTGCGCATCGAGCGCTGCTCGGTCGCGACGCCGAGCGCATCCGAAATGCGGCGCGCGGTCCGCTCGTCGTTGGTGGCGAAGGCGATGCGGACATGGCAGTTGTCGAGGATCGCATTATGCTCGCCATAGGCCTTCTCGATCTGGTTGAGGCTCTGCGCGATCAGGAAGGCGCGCACGCCGTAGCCCGCCATGAAGGCCAGGCTCGTCTCGAAGAAATCGAGCCGTCCGAGCGCCGGAAATTCGTCCAGCATCATGAGGAGCTGGTGCCGGCGGCCGTTCGCGCCTTCAGCGTCGAGCTTCTCGGTCAGCCGCCGGCCGATCTGGTTGAGGATGAGGCGGACCAGCGGCTTGGTCCGCGAGATGTCGGACGGCGGAATGACGAGGTAGAGCGACACGGGGTGATCGGCCTCGACGAGGTCGGCGATCCGCCAGTCGCAGCGCGACGTCACCGCCGCCACGGTCGGATCGCGGTAAAGACCGAGGAACGACATGGCGGTCGAGAGCACGCCGCTGCGTTCGTTCTCGCTCTTGTTGAGCAACTCGCGCGCGGCCGACGCGACGACGGGATGGACGCGCGGCGCCTCCGCGCTGCCGAGATGATTGGTGGTCATCATCCGCCGCAGCGTCGCGACGAACGGACGCTGCGGGTCGGAGAGGAAGGTCGCGACTTGCGCGAGCGTCTTGTCCTCCTCGGCGTAGAGGATGTGGAGGATCGCGCCGACGAGGAGCGAGTGCGAGGTTTTTTCCCAATGGTTGCGCCGCTCGAGTGCCCCTTCGGGATCGACGAGGATATCAGCGATATTCTGGACGTCGCGCACCTCGTCGGCACCCTTGCGGACCTCGAGCAGCGGGTTGTATCTTGCCGAGGCGGGATCGGTCGGGTTGAACAGCAGCGCATGGCTAAAGCGCGCACGCCAGCCGGCGGTCAGCTGCCAGTTCTCGCCCTTGATATCGTGGACGACGGTGCTGCCGGTCCAGCTGAGCAAGGTCGGGACGACGAGCCCGACACCCTTGCCCGAGCGGGTCGGTGCGAACGCCATGACATGTTCGGGGCCGCCGTGACGCAGATAGCGGCCGCGATGACGCCCCAGGAACACGCCCGCGTCATGGAACAGCCCCGCGCGGTCGATCTCGCGGTGGCTCGCCCAGCGCGCCGAGCCGTAGGTCGTGACCTGTCCCGACTGCCGGGCGCGCCAGAGCGACCCTGCGACGGCGGCCGCGCAACCGAGGAAGCCGCTGGCCCCGGCGAGAGCCCCGGCCTTGTCGAACACATGCGGCGCGTAGGCATCGAACGAATACCACCACCAGAAGATGGCCCATGGGCGATACACCGGAGTGCCGCCGACCTCGAACCAGGCTACCCCGAGTTCGGCCTGATAGCCGAGCATCGCCGCACACCATTGGGTCGCGACCCACAGGCCCGCGATCACGATCGCGAAGACGACGAGGATCTGGCCGATCAGCAGCTTGGTCGGGGTCATGATGGGGCTCCGCCCCGAGGCGGCAATCGCCCGGGTTCACGCCCGAAACATCAGGGAAAAGGCCCATTCCGAAAATTGCGGTCTCGACGCACCATCAGGCGCCACCCTGCGAAGCGGCGGCACTGGTGCCGGTGTTTGTTAGATATCGGCGGGAGATTATTCTGCCGGATAGCCTAACTCTGCCAACAACGAACCCCACTGATCCAAGGCGCCTCCCAAAGCTTCATAGCCGGGCGTCGCGTTTTGATCGCCATGCTGGCGAAGCGAAAGGTCCCACCAAGTGACTTGTCGATATTTGTGCATGAATGCAAAAAGCTGCAGCCCGTCAGCGCATGCTTCGTGCTCGGCCCGAAGATAGTCCGGGAAGAAGCTGGCCGGACTGGCAATGCCCTTCTCCCAACCCGTATCGCGATATTCGGCATGTTTCGCTGTGTTGGCGATTGCCTCGATGGCTGGCTGCCAGTGAACCCGGGACGTCACAAATCCCGCGAAATCGTCAAGCATGGCCAAACTTGCGGGAAGAGCCGAGCCATCCTGACGCATTTTTCGCACAAGCGCCTTCTTGGTCCAATCGCGCAGTCCGACAATTGCTATGCAGAAGTCGAGAGCAGCGTACATCACGGTCTCGGGATCGCACGGCCGAGCGAACACGGCCTCTTCGTACCGGCTGAAGTTCCAATCCGTCTTGCGATACATTTCCGAAGGCGACCGGATGGAAGTAAGCAGTTCGGGGTGGTTGGCCCATAGGTGGGGCTTTGTTCGGCGTGACATGAGGTTACGAGTAGCCGACGCCGCACGTTCGGTCGAAAAATATTGCGATGGCAGAGCCGGCATCCGTAGTGTCGGTCGCGAAAGGACCGACTACGTGACGATCAACCGAGATACGTGGCACCTCTTGGTGCCCAAGAATACGACCTTCGGCCTGCCCTGCCCGACCTGTGCCAACGGAAAGTTACGTGTTGCGCCAGGAGGGTTGAGCCTGTTCGAACCAAGGCATTCGGCCGATTATCATGACAATGAAAGCTGGGAGCCCGACAATGTATCGGAGCGCTGGTCGGCCCGGCTCGTTTGCGACGAGATCCCTTGCGGCGAGATCGTCCATCTAATCGGGGACATGGAAGTCGTAGAAGTCGAAGTCGATGACGATGACGGCCAAATTTACCGGGGCGCCCGCCAAGAAGTGCTGCGTATTCGCTCCGCGTTTCCGGCACCCCCGCTTTTCCGGATTTCGAAAAACTTCCCGCCGCGTGTTCGACGCGAACTCGAATTGGCCTTTCGGCTGTACTGGATGGATGCATCGGCGTGCGTGGCCAGGCTCCGCACGACTGTCGAGGCAATGCTGGATCACCAGAAGGTACCGAAGGAGAAGCTCGACAAGAACGGCAAAATGAGGCGCATGGACTTGGTCCAACGGATCAAGGCATTCACGGCGGGTGCTGCGCACTCAGACCAGCTGGACGGCCTTCGAAACATTGGAAATCTCGGAACGCATGGCGGCGATGATGTGGACTACGGCGACCTGCTCGATGCGCTCGACGTGTTGGAATTCGCGCTCTCGGGAATTTACGACAGTAAGTCGATCAATGCGAAGGCCGCTAAACTAAAGGCTAAGAAGCCCGGAACATGATCATCGCCAGCGCTTTGGCCTCAGCGTGTCTATTCAGCGGAGCCGGGTCGACGTCGCTATCGGCAAGCACGATGGCTGATGCGCGGCAAATCACGAAATGCCGGGACCGCCGCGCGACCGTCCGAATTCCCAGCTGACGCCGCCCTCCCGCATGATTCCGGAGACCGGCTTGCCGACATGGCGCTCCATCACGGGCCGCCACGGGACCAGCGTGAAGTCGCGCGCACGCTCGACGAGCGCGTGACGGCCGCTCGTCATTTCGACGGTGCGAACAAGCCTGCCCGCGATCCGCTCCTGCCGCCCCGCCTCGGCGAACGGCTTGCCGATCTCGCGCGACAACTGATCGGCAACGCGGAGCAGCTCGCGTCGGCGAAGCGTGTCGAGCAGATTGCGGCGGTAGATAAGTCGCCCATCCCGCTCACCGGCCAGTCCCTCGGCGGCCAGCCACTGCCGCCGCGCCGCCTGGGCAGCTTGAACCTCACGGCCGAAGCCAGCGTCGCGCAGCGGGAGGGGAGCCTCGGCAATAAGCTCGCGGTCGAGCCAGGTCGCGGCATCCGCGGCGGACAGTCGATCGAGCGAAATCGCCGATAAGGTTTCGACGATTACTGGCCGGTCACGACGCTGCCGCGCCTCAAACGCTTCTACCTTGGGGAGATGATCGGGTGCGATGATCCAGCTGCCGGCGGCATCGCGTTCGACGCCGCGCATCACCCGTCGCATTGCATCGAGCCTCCGGATGTGGGTTTCGGCAAAGCGCTCGCTGGCGGCGGGATCATGCTTCAGATGGGCATCGACCGAGTAGCGCCCGCCGTTCGCGGCAGCGACCTCGGTTATCGTGCGATCGGCCGTCCGGATTCCCGCCTCGCGCGGCGCGATCTCGACGATCGCACCATTCGGGGTCGGGGAAATCGCATCGCCCGCGCCGATCTCGACATAGTAAGACCGGCCATCGACCGCGTCGACGATGGCGTAATGGCGATCGGCATGTTCGTCGGATAGGCCGCGTTCGACAAGGCGACCGACGAGCGGGCGGGCATCCGGTGCAAGCGGATCGTAGATGGCCCGGTCGGCGATAGCCGGCGCATCGCCGCGCGCCGAGTATGCGCGTTGCATCGTCCTGATGATGTCACTGCGTTCGCCCATTCGGCGCAATGAGTCCGCGAGATCGGGCACCAGTCGCCAATGCGCCGCACCCACCTTCGTTGCCAGCCCAAGACGTTCGAGTTTCCGGAGCCGGCCGACGCGGATGACCTGATCGAAAGCCCCGCGCGCCTGCGAACTCACGAGGACACCGCTGTCGGCTTCGCGCAACATGGCGCGGTCGATGCCGGTAAGCCGCTCCTGTTCGACCTCGGCTCGCAACCGCTGTTCGATAGCCGCCTCGGTGCGCGGACCCAGATCGAGATCGACCAACGCAGAGGCGCGTTCGCGCAAGCCGTGGCTGATATAGTCGCGCGCGATGATCAG
>NZ_DASWTD010000534.1:0-7929 GCF_036402335.1 Sphingopyxis sp.
GACTGGCGCGAGGTGACGCTCGGCGATCCCGGCCCCGGCCAGGTGCTGCTCCGCCAGACCGCGGTCGGACTGAACTATCTCGACACCTATCACCGCGACGGAACCTATCCCGTCCCGCTGCCGAGCGGCCTTGGCGTCGAATCCGCCGGTGAAGTGATCGCCGTCGGCGCCGACGTCCACGGCCTCCAGCCCGGCGACCGGGTTGCGACCTTCGGCCCCGAACGCACGGCCTATTCGAGCGCGCGGATCGTCGGCGCGGCGTCGCTGTTCAAGCTCCCTGCCGGCATCGACGACGAAACCGCCGCCGCCGCGCTGCTGAAAGCCTGCACGGTCGAGATGCTCGTCGAGCGCTGCGCCAAGGTTCAGGCCGGTTCACCCGTGCTCGTCCATGCCGCTGCGGGTGGCGTCGGACTTATCCTCGTCCAGTGGCTGAAGGCGATCGGCGCGACCGTCATCGGCACCGTCAGTACCGAGGCGAAGGCGCACGCCGCACGCGAAGCCGGCGCTGATCATGTGCTGATGTACAAGAGCGACGATGTGGCAGCGCATGTCCGCGAGATTACCGACGGCCAGGGGGTACCGGTTACCTTCGACGGCATAGGCATGGCGACGTGGGAGGTCTCGCTGAAGGCGACCGCGCGGCGCGGGCTGATCGTGAGTTACGGCAATGCCGGCGGCCCGGTGACCGGGGTCAACCTCGGCGTCCTCGCGCAGCACGGCTCGCAATTCGTGACGCGCCCGACCTTGTTCGACTATTACCTCCACCCCGGCGAGCGCGCCGCGGGCGCCGCACGCGTCTTTGAGCTGATCGAGAGCGGCGCGGTGAAGATCACCGTCGGCCAGCGCTATTCACTACAGGATGCCGCGCGCGCGCATGCCGATTTGCAGGCCGGGCGGACGACGGGGTCGACGCTTCTGATACCCGAGCATTCCTAACTCCCCTCCCTCATGGGGGAGGGGTCGGGGGTGGGTAGCCGCAGGCGTTCTTGCTTGGCCGCAAACCCACCCCGCTACGACTAGGCAGCAAGCTGCCAAGTCTCCACGCCCCTCCCTTTCAGGGAAGGGATTGGACTACGCCTTCAACCTTTCCGCGTGCCACGCGACATGCTCGGCCATGAAGGTCGAGATGAAATAATAGCTGTGGTCGTATCCCGGTTGCATCCGGATTTCGGCTTTCTGCCCGGCGCGCTCGCAGGCCTCGGCCAGCAATTCGGTCTTGAGCTGCTCGGCGAGGAAATTATCCGCATCGCCCTGATCGACGAGCAGGTCGGGCACGCGCAGCCCCTGATCGAGCAAGGCGCACGCGTCATAGGCGTACCAGTCCTCGCGGTTGTCGCCGAGATAGCCCGTCAGCGCCTTTTCACCCCACGGGCATTGCAGCGGCGCGACGATCGGCGAAAAGGCCGAAACCGAACGAAAGCGATCCTGGTTGCGCAGCCCGATCGTCAGCGCGCCATGCCCGCCCATCGAATGGCCGGTGATGGCCTGCCGCGTCAGGTCGGCGCTCGCGAAATTGCGCAGGATCAGCGAGGGCAGCTCATCCTCGACGTACGAACGCATCCGGTAGTTCTTCGCCCACGGCTCCTCGGTTGCGTCGACATAGAAGCCGGCACCGAGTCCGAAGTCATAGGCCGCACCGGGATCGTCAGGCACGCCTTCGCCGCGTGGGCTGGTGTCGGGCGCGATGAAGATCACGCCGTGCTCGGCGCACGCCGCCCGATATTCGCCCTTCTCCATCACATTGGCGTGGGTGCAGGTCAGCCCCGACAGATACCAGAGAACCGGGAGCTTCGCGCCCGGTGCATGATCGGGCACGAAGACCGCAAAGGTCATATCGGTGCCGGTCGTCGTGCTCGCATGTTTGTACACGCCCTGCGTGCCGCCGTGGCTGCGAACGGTGGAGATGGTTTCAAGGGTCATTCGGGTTCCTGAACAGGAATGGACGCGACGATGGGCCGATGCCCCCAATGACGCAGGAGGTCGAGGATCGTTGCCCCCGATAGCCCGAGCGTCGCGGTATTGCGCAGGGGATGAACATTGACCGTCCCTGCCGCGGCGAGGACCTCGTCCAGCACCACGGTGATGCTTCCCGGCGCGGCGTTGATCGCGGCGAGCGGGGTTACCGACCCCGGCGTAACGCCGAGCAGCCGCTCCATATCCTCGGCCTTGCCGAAACTGACGCGCTTGCTGCCGATCGCGGCCGGCAGCGCCTTCAGGTCGACGCGCGCATCGGACGGAACGGTGACGAGCCAGAACGCCCCACCCGCATCCTTCAGGAACAGATTCTTGGTGTGAGCCCCCGGCATCGCGGCGTGCACCGCGTCGCTTTCGGCGACCGTGAACACCGCGTCATGCTCGTGCTCGGCGAAGGGGATTTCGAGTGTATCCAGATCGGTCCGCAATCCCGCTTCGCCGCGCATGGCTTCTCTTTCCGTTCAGACGACGCGGTGAAGCGCGCAGAGCTTGTTGCCCGACGGATCGCGCAGATAGGCGAGATACATGGCTCCGAACCCGCCTTCGCGAATGCCCGGCGGATCTTCGATCGAGGTCCCGCCATTGGCGACGCCGGCGTCGTGCCAGGCCTTCGCCTGCTCGGGGCCTTCCATCGCGAAGCCGATCGTGCAGCCGTTACCGACCGTCGCCGGTTCGCCGTCGATCGGCGTGCCGACGAGAAAAATGCCGCCATTATGCATATAGATCAGGCGGCCCTTGTCGTCCTGGATCGCGGGCTTGCCGCCGATCGCCTGGAAGGTCGCGTCATAGAATTTTTTGGCCGCCTCGATGTCGTTCGCCCCGACCATATTGTGACTGTACATTGGATTCCGCTCCTCCGGTTTATGGTTGCGATTCGGGACTTATCTTGCTCCGGGAACTAACGGAACACCACCGTCTTGCGTCCGTCGATCAAAACGCGCTGTTCGGCGACCCAGCGCACCGCGCGCGCGAGCACCTGCGCTTCGGTGTCGCGGCCGATACGGATCAGTTCGTCGACGCTGTCGCGGTGATCGACGCGCTCGACCGCCTGTTCGATGATCGGTCCCTCGTCGAGATCGCTCGTCACGAAATGCGCGGTCGCGCCGATCAGCTTCACGCCGCGCTCGTGCGCGCGGTGATAGGGCTTGGCGCCCTTGAACCCCGGCAGGAAGCTGTGGTGGATATTGATGCAGCGCCCCGACAGCTTTGCCGACAGATCCTGCGACAGCACCTGCATATAGCGCGCAAGCACCAGATGCTCGGCGCCCGCATCGGCCATGATCTGCAAAATCGCCGCTTCCTGTTCGGCACGATTGGCGTCGGTCACGGGCAGATGATGGAAGGGCACCCCATGCCATTCGGTCAACCGCCGCTGATGCTCATGGTTCGAAACCACCGCCGTGATATCGATCGCAAGGTTGCCGGTCGACCAGCGGTGGAGCAGGTCGTTGAGGCAATGGCTGCCCTGCGATACCGCGATGACGAAGCGCGGCTTGACGCGGCGATCGCTGATCCGCGCATCCATCGCGAAGCGGCGGACGATCGGCGCGAACGCCGCCTGCACCGCCGCCAGTTCGCCGGGGAAACGCGGCCCCGCGCCGCGGAACTCGACGCGCATGAAAAACCGCCCCGAATCGAGGTCGGCATATTGCTGGCTGTCGAGAATGAAGCCGTCGCGTTCGGCGAGCAGCCCCGTCACCGCGGCGACGATGCCCACGGCGTCGACGCAGCTGAAGGTCAGGACAAAGACGGGCTGATTGGTTTCCATCAGGCGATCCGATGCGTCGCGCACAGCTTGTTGCCGGCAGGATCGCGCAGATAGGCGAGATAAACCGTCCGTCCTGCGGTGACCTGACGAATGCCCGGCGGGTCTTCGATTGCCGTGCCGCCGTTCGCCACACCCGCGGCGTGCCAGCCATCGACCTCTGCAGTCGATGCCGCGACGAAGCCGAGCGTTCCGCCATTGGCCCCGCTCGCCGTTTCGCCATTGAGCGGTTTCGTCAGCAGAAAGCGCCCGCCGGCGTGCGAATAGATCAGCCGCCCCCATTCATCGACGACGCCGGGCGGAACCCCGAGCGCACCCAGCGCGGCATCGTAGAAGCGGCGCGCGGCCTCGATATCGTCGGCGCCCAGCGCCACATGACTGAACATACCGGCCTCAGAACACGACGACGCTGCGGATGCTCTCGCCCGCATGCATCAGGTCGAAGCCCTTGTTGATCTCCTCCAGCCCCATGACATGGGTGATCATCGGGTCGATCTCGATCTTGCCCTGCATATACATGTCGACGATCTTCGGCACGTCGGTGCGGCCCTTGGCGCCGCCGAACGCGGTGCCGCGCCAGTTGCGCCCGGTCACGAGCTGGAACGGCCGCGTCGCGATTTCCTTGCCCGCTTCGGCGACGCCGATGATGATCGACGTGCCCCAGCCGCGATGGCAGGCCTCGAGCGCGGTGCGCATCACCTCGGTATTGCCCGTGGCGTCGAAGGTGTAGTCGGCGCCGCCGTCGGTCATCTGGACGATCGTCGCGACGACATCCTCGCGGCTCATGCCCTTCGAATTGAGGAATTCGGTCATGCCGAACTTGCGGCCCCATTCCTCTCGGGTTGGGTTGATGTCGACGCCGATGATCTTGTCGGCGCCCGCAAGCCGCGCGCCCTGGATCACGTTCAGACCGATGCCGCCGAGGCCAAAGACGACGACATTGTCGCCGACCTGCACCTTCGCGGTGTTGATCACCGCACCGACCCCGGTGGTCACGCCGCAGCCGATGTAGCAGCTCGACTGGAACGGCGCGTCCTCGCGGATCTTCGCGACCGCAATCTCGGGCAGCACGGTGAAATTCGAGAAGGTCGAGCAGCCCATATAATGGAAGATCGGCTGGCCCTTGTACGAAAAGCGCGTTGTGCCGTCGGGCATCAGCCCCTTGCCCTGCGTCGCGCGGATCGCGGTGCAGAGGTTGGTCTTGCCCGACAGGCAGCTTTTGCACTGGCGGCATTCGGGGGTGTAGAGCGGGATCACATGGTCGCCGGGCTTGACACTGGTGACCCCGGCGCCGACCTCGCGCACCACGCCGGCGCCCTCATGCCCCAGCACGCTCGGGAAGATGCCCTCGCTGTCGAACCCGTCGAGCGTATAGGCGTCGGTGTGGCAGATGCCCGTCGCCATGATCTCGACCAGCACCTCGCCCGCCTTCGGGCCTTCGAGGTCGAGTTCGACGATTTCGAGCGGCTTCTTCGCTTCAAATGCAACGGCGGCACGGGTCTTCATGGGGGCCTCCTCACGGAAAAAGATTGCGCCCGCTGTACACCGATCCAAAGCGCGATAAAGGGGCCAATAGGCAATATATTGTTGCACTGGAGGGATAATGAGCTGGGACGGCATCGAAGAGGTCGTCGCGATCGCCGACGCGGGCAGCTTCGTCGCGGCGGCGGCTCGGCTCGGCACCTCAACCTCGCACATCAGCCGCGCGGTGATAGCCCTAGAAAACCGTATCGGCGCGCAGGTCTTCGTGCGCACGACGCGCCGCGTCGTCCCGACCCCGGCGGGCCGCACGCTGATCGAGCAGTTCCGCAACCTCATCGCCGCGCGCAACGATGCGCTGTCGGCGGTCAGCGACGATGGCGCCCCGCGCGGCGAGGTGCGGATGACCTGCTCGATCGCGATGGGCGAGCGTTTCGTCGCGCAGATCGCGCGCGATTACGCCTTCGCTTTTCCCGACGTGACGGTGACGCTCGAACTCACCAACCGCGTCGTCGACCTGCTCGCCGAGGGCTTCGACCTCGCGATCCGCACCGGCACGCTGCCGGATTCAGGCCTAGTCGCGACGCGCATCGCCTCGCGCAGCCTCTATCTCTGCGCCGCCCCCGCCTATCTCGCGCGCGCCGGCACGCCAGCGTCGATCGACGACCTTGCGCGCCACGAGTGCCTGCTCGGCACCGCCCCCGCCTGGCATTTCCGGTCGCAGGGCAAGGACGTCACCCACCGCCCCGCCGGCCGCTGGCGCTGCAACAGCGGCACCGCGGTCACCGAAGCCGCGCTCGCGGGCCATGGCGTCTGCCAACTCCCCGATTTCTATGTGATGCCGCACCTGCAAAGCGGCGCGCTCGTCTCGCTCCTCGACCCCCTCCGCCCGCAGGAGGAGCCGATCTGGGCGGTCTATCCGCAGCGCCGCCATCTGCTGCCGAAGGTGCGGCTGCTGATCGACAAATTGCGCGAGGAATTGCCGGGGGCGTTGCGGCGGAGTGAAGGAGCTTAGCCGCTCGCGTCATTTCGGCCTTAAAGCCACAAAAGCCCCGCATGCGTGCATCGATTCTGCGTCCTTTGTGGCTTTAGCGGATCGCGCGTTAACGCTTAAGGAGACAAAAGACACGGACGGGCAGCACGAAACTGTCTCCTTTGCGCGTTAAGCGAACGCGCGAATATCAACTTGGTCAAAGAGCAGGGTCGCAGGCTGACACAGCACAATAATGTAGGAAAGCAGCTTTTGTCGCCCGCCCCTTTCGTCACCCCGGATCAAGTCCGGGGTGACGATGGCAGAAGCGCAGCGCTCAACACTCCACCACGCTGACCGCCAGCCCGCCCTTCGACGTTTCCTTATATTTGTCGCGCATGTCGCGGCCGGTTTGCAGCATCGTCGCGATCACCGTGTCGAGGCTGACGACGTGCGTTCCGTCGCCGATCATCGCGATGCGGCTGGCGTCGATCGCCTTGATCGCGCCCATCGCGTTGCGTTCGATGCACGGGATCTGCACCAGCCCGCCAATCGGGTCGCAGGTGAGGCCGAGATTATGCTCCATGCCGATCTCGGCGGCATTTTCGACCTGCGCGTTGGTGCCGCCCAATGCGGCGGTCAGCCCCGCCGCCGCCATCGAGCAGGCGACGCCGACCTCGCCCTGGCAGCCGACCTCGGCGCCCGAGATGCTGGCGTTGCGCTTGTAGAGCGCGCCGACCGCGCCCGCCGCGAGCAGGAAAGTGCGCACACCGGCGGCGTCGCCGCGATAGCCGCGGCGGTAGAAGCGGATCACCGCGGGGATGATCCCCGCCGCGCCGTTGGTCGGCGCGGTGACGACCTTGCCGCCCGCGGCATTTTCCTCGTTCACCGCCATCGCCCACAGGTTGATCCAGTCCATCATCGCGAGCGGGTCGATCAGATTGGTTTCGTGGCGGTTGCGGATGTCGTCGGCGATCTGCGGCGCGCGGCGCTTGACCTTGAGCCCCCCGGGCAGGACGCCCGTGCTCGAACAGCCCGCATCGATCGAGGCATCCATCGCCTCGGCGATCGCATCGATACCCGCCGTCACCTCGTTCGGCGGGCGGTGACGCACTTCGTTGGCGAACATCATTTCGGCAAAGCTGAGGCCCGACGCCTTGCCCATTGCGATCAAGTCGGCGCCCGAGGTGAAGGGATAGGGCAATTCGACCTCGTCCTCGGCGCCGCGGCTGTTGCGCCCCGCCTCGTCCTCGTCGACGACAAAACCGCCGCCGATCGAGAAATACATGCGCTTGGCAAGAATCTCGCCGTCGCCGTCGCGCGCGGTAAAGCTCAGCGCGTTGCTGTGGAACGGCTGGCGCTGGCGCATCTGGAAATGCAGGTCGCTTTTCGGCAGGAACCGCACGCGCTGACGGCCGAGCAGATAGATGAAGCCCTCGCTCTCCGCGCGGTCCCAATGCGCCTTGATCGCGGCAAGGCTCGTCGACGCCGGAATTTCGCCTGCGAGTCCCGCGACCACCGCGGTGTCGGCGGCATGGCCCTTCCCGGTCAGCGCGAGCGAGCCGTAAAGGTCGGCCTCGACATGCACGGTCTTGGTCAGGAGCGCCTGCTCGTCGAGCCAGACGGTGAAACGCCGTGCCGCAACCATCGGGCCCACAGTATGCGAGCTGGAGGGACCGACACCGATTTTGAAGAGTTCGAACAGGCTGATCGTCATGGCGGCGCTATAGGCGGATCGCGA
>NZ_DASWTD010000535.1:0-1684 GCF_036402335.1 Sphingopyxis sp.
AGACTCATGGGAGAGGTATGTTCCAGATTTGTTCTTTGGGCGCAAGCACAGCTTTGCGCGATTGTTCCCTAGATAGGATGAGGGGAGCCGCGCTGCAATGCGGGCCACCGTGCACGCTCTTTCCACCAACATCCCAAAGGCTTCGACCAGCGTCGGGCGGCTTGCTTGACCGTCTGTCGCGGCGGGCGGACAACGGCAACCATGGCGCCGCCTCGACCCGGCGGCGCAGGGAATCAGGAGACTGGGGAAATGAAGAGCTTTTTTGTGAGCACTGCGGGGCTGGCGATCGCGACGGCACTGGCCGTGGCGCCGGCGATGGCGCATGATGCCGATATGAGCGCTACGCTGATTGCGAAGGCGGACGGCGAGAGTGGGGCGGCGGCCGGTGATCCGGGATCGCTGAAGGCGCTGACCTTCGGCAAATGGGGTGTCGATCTGGATGCGCGCGATCCGTCGGTCAAGCCGGGCGACGATTTCGACAAATATGCCAATGGCGGATGGTTCGCGCGCACCGAAATTCCGTCCGATCAGGCTTCGGCGGGCGTCGATTACGACGTCTATAATTTGACCCAGCGCCAACTGCGCGCGGTGGTCGCGGGCGCCCCGGCGACGAGCCAGGTCGGCGGACTGTACCAGAGCTTCATGGACGAGCCGCGGGTCGAGGCCTTGGCTGCCAAGCCGCTGATGGCCGATATCGCGGCGGTCGCGGCGATCAAGGACAAGAGCGAGATGGCGCGCTTCATGGGCGGCACGCAGGGCACCTTCGGTTCGACGATTGTCAGTGGCGGGCCCTATGCCGACACCGCCGATCCGACGGTCAACGTCCTCTGGCTCGGCCAGGCCGGGCTGGGCCTGCCCGAGCGCGACTATTATCTGAACGACAGCTTCAAGCCGCAGCGTGACGCCTATCGCGCCTATATCGCGCGGACGATGAAGATGGCGGGCAATGCCGACTCCGAAAAGGCGGCCGACGCGATCATGGCGTTCGAGACCGAGATCGCAAAAGTCAGCTGGGCGGTCGCCGACCGCCGCGACATCAGCAAGATCAACAATCCGATGTCGTCGGACGAGCTTGCGGCATACGCGCCGGGGCTCGACTGGGGTGCGTGGTTCGCGGGCTCCGGCATCGCGCCGCAAAAGCGTATCATCGTGAACGAAAAGACCGCGGTACGCGATATCGCGGCGCTCTATGCCAAGACGCCGCTCGACACGATCAAGCTGTGGCAACAATTCCACGTCGCTGACAATGCGGCCCCCTATCTGTCGAAGGCATTCGTCGACAGCCGGTTCGAATATACCAAGGCGCTGAGCGGTGTCGGTGAACTTCGTCCGCGCTGGAAGCGCGGGCTGACGCTGGTGGACGGCAGCCTCGGCGAACTGGTGGGTGAGACCTATTCGAAGCAATATTTCCCCGCGAGCGCGAAGGCGAAGATGGAGGTGCTGGTCGCCAACCTGAAACTCGCGATGGGCGATCGTATCCGGAACAACAGCTGGATGGCTCCGGCGACCAAGGACGCGGCGCTGGCGAAGCTTGCCAAAATGGACGTGATGGTCGGCTATCCCGACAAATGGCGCGATTATTCTGCACTCAAGATCGATCCCGCCGATCTGTATGGCAATGTGAAGCGCAGCGCGGCGTTCGAATATGCCTATGCGCTGTCGGATCTCAACAAGCCGGTCGATC
>NZ_DASWTD010000536.1:0-4308 GCF_036402335.1 Sphingopyxis sp.
GTCGGGCGCGATGACGTGCGTACCCGCGGGAAGCGCCGCGACGACCTGGTCCCAGAGGCGGGCGTGAAAGCCCGTCGCGTGGAGCAGGAGCAGCGACGGCCCCTGCGCGCGCTCACCCCATTCGAACCAGCAGATATCGCCCTCCGGCGTTTCCTGCCGGTGCTGCCGGGGTTCACTCATGCCTTAGCTCTTCGGGCCGTCGACGAGCCGGATGCTGAGTTCCTTCAGCTGTTTTTCACTGACCGGCGCGGGCGCGCCCATCATCAGGTCCTCGGCCTTCTGGGTCATCGGGAAAACGATCACCTCGCGGATGTTCGGCTCGTCGGCGAGCAGCATCACGATGCGATCGACCCCCGGCGCCGATCCGCCGTGGGGCGGCGCACCGAACTTGAAGGCATTGATCATGCCCGCGAAATTGGTGTCGACATCGGCCTGACTGTAGCCCGCAATCTCGAACGCCTTGTACATGATGTCCGGGCGGTGGTTCCGGATCGCGCCCGACGACAGTTCGACGCCGTTGCAGACGATGTCATATTGATAGGCGAGGATATCGAGCGGGTCCTTATTCGTCAGCGCGTCCATCTCGCCCTGCGGCATCGAGAAGGGATTGTGGCTGAAATCGATCTTGCCGGTGTCCTCGTCGGCCTCGAACATCGGGAAGTCGACGATCCAGCAGAATTCGAAACGGCTCTTGTCGATCAGGTCGAGCTGGTCGGCGACACGCGTGCGCGCGAGGCCCGCGAGCTTCGCTGCCTTCGCCTCGACACCTGCGGCGAAGAAGATGCCATCGTTCGGGCCGAGGCCCATCGCATCGGCGATCGCCTTCATGCCGTCCTGGCCGTGGTTGTTGGCGATCGGGCCGCCGAACACGCCGTCCTTCTGCGTCGCATAGCCGAGCCCCGGGAAGCCTTCCGACTGTGCCCAGCTGTTCATCTCGTCGAAGAATTTGCGGCTCTTCTCGTGCGTTTCGGGAGCGGCGACGGCGCGCACGACCTGGCCTTCCTCGACCATCGTCGCGAAGCGGCCGAAGCCCGAGCCCTTGAAGAAGTCGCCGACGTCATGGACGAGCAGCGGGTTGCGGAGATCGGGCTTGTCGCTGCCATATTTCAGCATCGATTCGCGGTACGGAATGCGCTGGAACGGCAGCGGCGAGACGGTGCGGCCCTTGCCGTCGAAATCGGCGAACTCCTCGAACACGCCATGCAGCACGGGTTCGATGGCGGCGAACACGTCGTCCTGCGTGACGAAGCTCATCTCGAAATCGAGCTGGTAGAATTCACCCGGCGACCGGTCGGCGCGCGCATCCTCGTCGCGGAAGCAGGGCGCGATCTGGAAATAGCGGTCGAAGCCCGCGACCATCAGCAGCTGCTTGAACATCTGCGGCGCCTGCGGCAGCGCATAGAATTTGCCGGGGTGGACGCGGCTGGGCACCAGATAGTCGCGCGCGCCCTCGGGGCTGCTCGCGGTCAGGATCGGCGTCTGGAACTCGGTGAAGCCCTGGTCGATCATCCGGCGGCGCAGCGACGAGATCACGTTCGAACGCAGCACGATATTCTTGTGTAGCCGCTCGCGGCGCAGATCGAGGAAACGGTTGGTGAGGCGGATTTCCTCGGGATAGTCGGTGTCGCCGAACACCGGCAGCGGCAGGCGCTCGGCGGCCGACTGCACGGTCACCGCGCTCGGATAGATTTCGATCTCGCCCGTTGCCAGCTTCGGGTTGAGCGTTTCGGGCGACCGCGCCGCGACCTTGCCGGTGAAGGTCAGAACGGACTCGGGGCCGAGCGCGTTGACGGTGGGATAGAGGTCCGAGCCGGTTTCGACCACGATCTGGGTAATCCCATAATGGTCGCGAAGATCGACGAAGAGCACATTCGCATGCTCGCGCGTGCGGTGCACCCAGCCCGAGAGACGGACTTCCTCACCGACGTTGGCGGCGCGAAGGTCGGCGCAAGTGTGGGAACGATAGGCGTGCATTGTGATCGTCTTTCAATGATTGGAATAATCACGTTTAACGTGATTTATGGCCGCGCCTAAGGCAGGTCGGCGCGCCATTTGTCAAGACTTCTACACGTCGCCCCCGCCTTCGCGGGGGCGACGTGCATTCAGCGGGTCAGCCCCAGCCCGTCGAGCACCTCGCTGCCGAACAGCGCGCGATGGGCGCGATCGGGGAGCAGCCGGTCGCGTGCCGCGCGCCATCGCCGGAAATCCTCGCCATAGTCGGCGGCGACGCGCGCCGCGTCGAGGCGGCAGCTTTTCGCCCAGTGCCGCGTGAAGGCGATCCCCTCCGCGTCAAGGCATTCGACGACGCGCGCATAGGCATCGGCGGTGCGCTGGCTGCGCGGGCCGTCGAAATCGATCACCGCATTGTGCGGGAAACGCGCGGGCGCCAGCAGTCCCTGCGCACGCTCCATGAAGCGCACGGTGACGACGGTCGAACCGCCGTGGCGCGCGTAAACCGCGCAGATGCGCTCGAAGGCGCGCGCGAGGTCGGCACGGTCGATCGTGACCGACGCATTGAACAGGTCGGCGAGCGGACGGTGCGTATCGAGCCCCTCGCCCCAACTGCCGTAGACCGGCGGCGCATCGACGTCGGGACCGCTCGCATAGCCCTGCTTCATCGCGAATTGCAGCAGGGAACCCCGCGCCCACGGATAGTCGTCGAGCAACCGCCCGAGCAGGCTGAGCGCATCATAGCCCGCACCGAGCTGGCCCGGCGTGGCGCGCGGATAATCCGGACGCCACGGCTCGCTATAGAGGAAGCGCAGCATCGCCGGACGTTTGAACGGCTTGTAGGGATTGACGATCATCTGCACGAAATCGGGATCCCGATCGAGCGCATAGGCAGCCGAAAAGCGGCGGAAATCGCCGGCGGCGAGCCAATCGAGCGCGGCGCGTTCGACCTTGCGCAAATTCTGGATCGGACGGACGAGGAATTTCGGGACACTGTCGACGACGAGCGCGGTGACGATGCCGAGTGAGCCGACCGGAAGCTGCGCTGCGGCGAAAAGCTCGTCGTCGCGGAGCGGCGTTGCGCCCGTGGCCGCGATAAAGGCGTCGCTCATCGCGCCAGCTGCCGGCTCGATCCAGTGGATGCCGATGGGCGTGACGATCTGGACTGCGCGAATATGATCCTGAATTCCGCCGCGCGCGATCATCGAGCCGTGCGTGCCCGTCGCGCAGGCGCCCGCGAAGGTCTGGCCGTTGCCCGCGCCGCTGGTCCACAGCGAGCGCCCCTGCTCCTCGAACTTGTCCGACACCTCGTCGACGAGCGCTCCTGCCTCGACCAGCATCAGGGCGCCCGCGTCGATACCCGGGCGAACATCGTCGGGGGCGATGCGAAAGCAGCGGTTGAAGCGTCGCGTGTGAAGCAGCCAGCTTTGCGAAACGATGTTGACGTTCGATGGCGACCAGCCCGCGCCGAGCGGGCGGACACGCCGGTTGGCGTCCTGCGCCTGCCCAAGCCAGCCCTGCACGGCCTTTGCTGCGATGGCGATCTCGTCGCGACCGCGCTCGGCGTCGCCGCTGCGCAAGGCGAAGCGCGTCGCCGCCTCGCTGGTTCCGGTCCCGTGATAATTGGTCCAGCGGCCGTCGTCGCCGAGCTTGACGATCGGCATCACGCGTCTCCCAGCGGCAGGATGCCCGCATGGGCGCGCCACGCGACGGTGACCGGCCGCAGAAAACCGAAGGTTGCGATCGCCACGAGCATCTGCCGCCGCGTCGCGAACATGCGGACATCGCACAGGCCGTGATCGGATTCGGGCGTGACAAATGGCTGCGCGGCCGCGCTCGCGAAGCCCCAGCCCTTCAGCGTCACGACCATCGATTCCTCGTCGAGCGGCCGCGGGTTGGCGATCGACACGAAAATATCCGCCTGCCCCGCGGCATATTGCCCGACAAGCAACGCAAAACCGAGCGCGGCGAGCGCCCAACCGAGCCACATCATGCCCCAAATCCCTTCGTCTTTATCCCCGGCCGGTGTTCCGGCTCTGCGACCCGAAGAGCTATGCGCGATTATGGGCAATTTTTCCTGCCCGTTCCCCTCAACTAGCTGTATAGGCCCGCTATGCAAGTCCATCCGTTGATCGAAACCAACGCCGCGCTCGTCGAATTCTGCGACCTGATTCAGGGCAGCGATTTCATCGCGGTCGATACCGAATTCATGCGCGAAAACACTTTCTGGCCAGAGCTTTGCCTGATCCAGGTGGCCGACCGCGACCATGCCGCAGCGATCGACCCGATGGCGCCCGGAATCGATTTGAAGCCCCTGCTCGACCTGCTCGTCGCCAATGAAGATATGCTGAAAGTCTT
>NZ_DASWTD010000537.1:0-4177 GCF_036402335.1 Sphingopyxis sp.
CAGCGCCATCCCGGACGCGACCGCACTGCTAGGCGCGGTTAATTTATAATTCAACAAAATTCGCATGTTAAATCCCCGCCAATATATGCGACCCAACCAGCAATCCCCGACGAGGAAGATCGTTCCCTGAAACGCGGAAACCGGCAATCTTCGCGATGGATTGTGCGTAGACGGCGGCAGCTTGCAATCATCGGCGCGAAACTCGACATATCGGGGCGAGGAGCAGCGTCATGAATATCAGGTTCGATAACAGTTTCTTCACCGCAATGGAGGGCTTTTACGCCCCCGGGGAAGCGACCGAACCCTCGGCGCCGCACCTGCTCGCCTTTAATCACCTGCTTGCCCGCCGGCTCGGGATCGACACGGCGGACACTTCCGACGAAGAACTGGCACGCATATTTTCCGGCAAGGCGCTCCCGCAGGGCGCGAACCCGCTCGCGCTCGCCTATGCCGGCCATCAGTTCGGCCATTTTTCGCCGCAACTCGGCGACGGCCGTGCGCTCCTGCTGGGGGAGGTCGTGGCGCCCGACGGCCTGCGCTTCGATATGCAGCTCAAAGGATCGGGGCCGACCGCCTTTTCGCGGAATGGCGATGGGAAAGCGGCGATCGGACCGGTATTGCGGGAGTTTCTGGTGTCCGAGGCGATGGCGGCGCTTGGAGTACCCACGACCCGATCGCTTGCGGCAGTCGCGACCGGCGACCGCGTCCAGCGCGAACGCGCCCACCCCGGCGCGGTGCTGACGCGCATCGCGAGCAGCCATATCCGCGTCGGTACCTTTCAGTTCTTTGCGGCGCATTTCGGCGCCGATCACGTCATCCAGCTTTCCGACTACAGCATCCGGCGTCATTTTCCTGATCTTGTCGCGGAATCGAATCCGCATCTGGCGCTGCTCGATCGCGTAATCGAACTGCAGTGTACGCTCGTGGCGCAATGGCTTGGGGTCGGTTTCGTTCACGGTGTCATGAATACCGACAACGTCGCGATCACCGGCGAAACGATCGATTATGGACCGTGCGCCTTCGTGGACCGGTTCGCGGTCGAGACGGTGTTCAGCTCGATCGACGCCAACGGCCGCTATGCCTATGGGCGCCAGCCGCAGATCATGCACTGGAACATGGCGCGTTTTGCCGAGGCGCTGTTGCCTGCAATCCATGCGACCGATCCCGCGGGGGTCGAAGAAGCGAAAGAAAGGGTCGACCGGATTCCCCATCGCTTCCGCATCGCCTGGCTTGCGCAGATGCGCCGAAAGCTGGGGCTCGGCGACCCGTTCGAAGGGGAGGGAGCACTGGTCGACGATCTCTTCGAGGCACTGGAGCGGCTCGAGGTTGATTTCACATCCTTCTTTCGCGCGCTGGCATCGTTGCTGCGCGGTGATGGCGACACATTGGCACGGCTGCTGCCAGAACCTGCTGCAATGGCGGCGTGGATCGCGAGATGGTGGGAGCATGTCGAACAGCAGACGGCAAGCCCGGTGGAGCGGGCCGCGGCAATGGACATGGTGAATCCTCTCTATATTCCGCGAAACCATCAGGTCGAGCGTGCGCTGGCTGCTGCGGAGCAGGGCGACCTCGATCCGTGGCTCGAATTGCTCGACGTCGTCCGCCACCCCTATGCGCTGCGTGCCGGAAAGGCGGATTATGCGTCGCCGCCGCCGGAAAGCTTCGGTCCGTACAAGACATTCTGCGGGACATGATCTGCCCGCCGCCATCTATCCCGGAAACCTCTCCCTCCGCGAGCCGCTCGTTCGGATCAAGTTGAGCAGACGAACCCGGCTTGCTAGGGAGCGGCCTCTCTCTCCCAACGGTATAGGAAACGAATTTTGCTCCAGTCACATGCGCAGCCGATTTCCACTCCGGGCAACAAGACCAAGATCGCGATCGTCGGCACCGGTTATGTGGGTATTTCAAATGCCGTGCTGCTCGCGCAGCATAATCGCGTCGTTGCGCTCGATATCGACAATCGCAAGGTCGAGCAGATCAATGCACACATTTCGCCTATCGCCGATCCCGAGATCGAGGACTATCTGGCGAACCGCGAGCTCGACCTGATCGCGACGACCGACAAGGCTTTGGCCTATGACGGCGCCGATTTCGTCGTCGTCGCGACGCCGACCGACTATGATCCCGATACCAATTATTTCGACACCCGGTCGGTCGAATCGGTGATCGCCGACGCGTTGGCGATGGCGCCCGGTGCCATGGTCGTCGTCAAATCGACCGTTCCTGTCGGTTTCACCGAACGCATGCGGGCAGAACATGGTAACGATGCGATCGTCTTTTCACCCGAGTTCCTGCGCGAGGGCCGCGCATTGTTCGATAATCTTCACCCGTCGCGGATCATCATCGGCAACACCCATCCGCGCGCGGCCGAGTTCGCGAATTTGTTGCTTAGCGCCTCGCTCAAGCCCGAAGCGACCGTCCTGCAGACCGGAAATACCGAGGCCGAGGCGATCAAGCTCTTCGCGAATACCTATCTTGCGATGCGCGTCGCCTTCTTTAACGAGCTCGACACCTATGCCGCGATGCATGGCGCGGATTCGCGCCAGATCATCGACGGGGTCGGCCTCGATCCCCGGATCGGGCAGTTCTACAATAATCCATCCTTTGGCTATGGCGGCTATTGCCTGCCCAAGGACACGAAGCAGATGCTCGCGAACTACAAGGAAGTACCGCAGAATCTGATTCAGGCGATCGTCGCATCGAACACGACACGCAAGGATTTCGTCGCATCGGAAGTTCTGAAGCGCAATCCGCGGGTCGTCGGAATCCATCGGCTGGCGATGAAGGCCGGATCGGATAATTTTCGTGCGAGCAGCATTCTTGGCGTGATGAAGCGCATCAAGGCGAAGGGGGTCGAGGTCATCATCTACGAACCGCTGCTCGAGGAGGACAGGCTGTTCAACTCGCGCGTCATTCGCGATCTTGCGGCGTTCAAGGCGGAGGCCGACGTGATCATCGCCAACCGGGTCGCCGAAGAGTTGGCCGACGTGACCGACAAGGTCTACAGCCGCGACTTGTTCGGTGTCGATTCCTGATCGGCGGAACTTGATCGGGGCGGGCTCGTTGATTGGAGGAATCCACGGACCGGGCAGGGGAAATGCGACGAAATGAAGGGGTGGGACGCCTTTTCCGCGATAGAAACGGGTTGCGCCGTCGCTGCCAGCAAGCCACACGTGCATCATTGGCGGGCCACAGATGCATTTTCCTGAAAAACCTCGTGAATCCCGGCCCCGTCGATTTGTGCGGGTTCGGCGCCTGCTGATCGTTTCAACCTCCATAGCCTGCATCGGCGGGGCGGGCGCAGCGCAGGCGCAGCAGGTCGAGCCGTCGAAGGTCGTGCCGACGCTTCAATCGACGGCTGCCGACCCCATCGCGGCACCGACCCCGCCGCCACCCGATGTGCAACTCCCCGAAGTCGCGCCGATCATCGAGGATGATGAATTCGAAAAGGCGATCCCGCCGATCAGCGCCGAGGATGACGCCGAACTCGACCGCCCGCTCGAATCCATCGCCGATTTCGAGAAACGTCAGGCTTCCGAATCCGCAAAAGCAGCCACAGCAACCGGTTCGACGACTGTTGAAGCGCAGCCGCCAGAGGCGGGCGGCGTGCCGGTTCCGGCACTGGCCGACGGCGACGCGGTCGAGGCAATCGGCGACGCTCCGATCAGCGACAGCGAACTCGCCGCCCCGCTCCCGCCGCTCGAAAATTTCAACGTCGAACCGGTCGTCTTCGCCGAGGCCGAGGATGACAAGGACAATGTCAGCATCAGCTATTCGGTACAGGTCAATGGGCTCGATCCGGCTGACGACAGCACAGACGTCGATCTTGCAGACCTGTTCGGCGACCTGTCGGCGCTCTACGAGGGCGACGGAAAGGCCGACAATGCCGCGATGATCCGCGCGCGCCTGTCTGCAGACGGCGAGCTGATGCAGCGTATCCTCGCGTCCGAAGGCTATTACGACGCGGTCGTCGACACGCGGATCGATCGCGGCGAGCGCGAGGAGGGGCAGGAACGCCAGCGCCGTCCGATTACGGCGGTCATCGACGTCAAACCGGGTCAACGCTACACGCTGTCCGATATCGTGATCAACGCAGCGCCGACGGTGCCCCCGACGCTGATCGCCGATAATTTTCCGTTGGCAGTCGGCGAGCCGATCGTCGCGCAACGCATCCAGG
>NZ_DASWTD010000538.1:0-6964 GCF_036402335.1 Sphingopyxis sp.
CGGGGCCCAGAGCGTAATCGCGCAATGCCAGCCTTCTGACGCCATGGGCCCCGGCTTGCGCCGGGGTGCACATCCCTATCGGCAGCTTCCAGTCGCTTCCCGTCATTTGCCGCCATGTTTCGCGGCCGCGCGGGAGGGACGGGGTATCAGATTGCGGGATAGCCGACCGCGATCACTTCCCATTCCTTGGGGCCGGCGGGAAGTTGTACCGTGCGCAGGTCGCCGATCGCGGCGCCGCGGAGCGCGCGGGCGAGGGGGCTGTTCCAGCCGATCCGGCCGTCGCCCGCCTCCGCTTCGTCGTCGCCGACCAGCGTGACGACACGCCGGCCGTCGTCATCGTCGGCGAGTTCGACGGTCGCGCCGAACCAGATGCGGCTTTTGTCGGGCTGCTGGGCGGGATCGACGACGCGCGCGGCCTTCATGCGGCGTGCGAGGAAGCCCAATCGCCGGTCGATCTCGCGCAGCCGCTTGCGGCCATAGATATAATCGCCATTCTCGCTGCGATCGCCATTGCCCGCGGCCCAGCTGATCACCTCGACAAGCTTCGGGCGCTCGCCGCCGAGCAGCGCGTCATATTCGGCGCGCAGCGCGGCATAACCCGCCGGCGAAATGATGTTTGTCTTATCCCCCGCCACGCGGACTTATCCGGGCGTGCGCTTGCCGAGATAGAAGCTCAGCGGCGCCTGCTGCCGCGACCCGCTGCCATCGCGCAATGAGTCATAGACGACGGCGTTTTCGAGCACGCGCTGGACATAGTTGCGCGTTTCGAAAATCGGGATCGCCTCGATCCAGTCGACCATCTCGATCCCGCCGCCGCGCGGATCGCCGTTGGCACGCAGCCATTTGTTCACATTGCCCGGACCGGCGTTGTAGGCCGCGACGGCGAGTGGATAGCTGCCGCCGAAATAGCGGAGCATCTGCTGGAAATAGGTCGACCCCAGCATCATGTTGTAATTGGTGTCGGTGGTCAGCGACCCGGCGTCGTAGCTCATCCCCAGCTTGCCCGCGACTTCACGCGCGGTGCCGGGCATCAACTGCATCATGCCGCGCGCGCCGGCGTGGCTGATCGCGGCGCGGTCGAACTGGCTTTCCTGCCGCGTGATCGCGTGAATGAAGGTCCAGTTGCTCTCGTGTCCCGCGGGGACGCGGACGGTCGGGAAGCCCGACACCTCGACGGCGTCGAGGCTGTTGGCTTGCGCGCTGCGGCCGATCATCACGCCAAGGTCGGGACGCCCGATCTGCGACGCCAGTTGCCCGGCGAGCACATGGTCGGCGGGCGAGGTCGCCTTTTGTGCGAGAGCGCGGAGGAACAATGATTGCTCGCGCCAGGCGCCGATTTCGCCGAGCGCGCGCGCGGCGCGGACCAGCCGGTCGTCTTCGAAGGCGCGCTTCTCTTCGCTGGCGACCTGGATCGTGGGGTTCGGCGTCGGCTTGGGCTGCTGGCGGCCCAGCCGCTCGAGCGCCAGCTGGCCATAGAATTGGTCATAATGCTGCGCGGCGTCGGCGAAATGCGCATTGGCAGTGGCGGCGTCGCCGGCGGCAAGCGCGGCGCGGCCGGCCCAATAGAAGCCCTTGGTGCGCGTCTGCGCCGAACGCGCGGCCTCGCCATAGGCACGATAGAGGCGCACCGCTTCGGCCGGGCGGCGCAGGTCGCGATAGGCGAGTTGCCCTGCCAGCCATGCGAGCGACGTATAATCGTCGCGCACGCTGAGCGGTGTTTCACGGATCACCGTACCCGGCGCAAAACTGTCGTCGAGTTGGCGTGCGATATTATAGGCGGTCATCTTGTCGCCGCCGGCATCGGCCTGCCGCGCATTGGTCAGCAGCGTTTCGAGCCATTCTTCGGGGTCGGTTGGGGGCTTCGCCAGCGATCGCGGCGCCGCGAGCAGCGCGCGTGCCTCGCCAACGCGGCCGGTCTGGCGCAGCCAGGTCGCCTTGTCGGTGATATAGCCGGCATCGCTGCGGGTCAGCGCCGGATTGGCGCTTTCGGCGGCCGAGGCCTGGAAGGCGGCGTCGACCGAACCGCTGCGCATCGCGAGCCGCGCGGCAAAGACCGTGCGTTTGTCGGGCGAGGTAAAGGCCAACTGGCGGCTCGCCGCGGCGGTCGCGCCCAGCCAGAGCAGGCGGTCCATCCGGGCATCATGGTCGGCCGGCGTGATCGCGCCGGGGAACAGGCTCAGCGCGCGGCTCGTTTCATAATCGTCGAGCGTGCCGCTCGTCCACGCGCGGCGGACCGCGGCATTGGCGTCCTCACGGCGGCCCGACGCATTGAGCGCCATCGCATAGCGCAGGTGTCCGCTTGCGGTCTGCGGCGGATAGGCCTGGAAATAGGCAAGGGTACGCGCGGGATCGAAGCTGTCGAGCGAGATCGATTTTTCGGCGCGGGTCCGCATCTTGTCGCCGTCGGGCCAGCCGCGGTTGGCCATCAGAAAGCGCGAAAGCTGGTCGAACGAGGCGCCGGTATTCGCGGTCAGCCGCCGCCATTCCATCACCGCATCGCCCACCGAATTCGTTGCGGGGGGTGCGCCGGATGCCGAAGCCAGGCCCATCTGGGCGCGATACCAGGCCATTTGTTCGGGGGTCAGTTCGCTGGCGTGGGCAATGGTCGGGGTAAGAAGGACCGCGGCAAGCGCGAGGCGGGAAATGCGGGACAGCGAGATCATACCGGCCATGCTAATGCCAAACTCCTTGCGGGGCGCTGAATAGACGTCCAATAGCGGCGCGCTGGCCGGATTCTACCGGCCGGGCGATGTTCTTGTAAAGGAGCGGTGCATGTTTTCGGGTTCGATTCCCGCTTTGGTGACGCCATTTCGCGATGGAGCGTTCGACGCAACGACTTTCGCGCGCCTCGTGGACTGGCAGATCAAAGAAGGGACCAGCGCGCTCGTTCCGTGCGGTACGACCGGTGAGAGCCCGACGCTCGGCTTCGACGAACATTATAGCGTTATCGACACCTGCATTCAGGCGGCCGCGGGCCGCGTTCCCGTGATCGCGGGGTGCGGGTCGAACGATACCGCGACCGCGATCCGCCATATGCGTCATGCGCAGGCGGCCGGTGCCACCGCGGCGCTGATCGTCGCGCCCTATTACAATCGCCCGAGCCAGGAGGGCATGATTGCGCATTTCCAGGCGCTCGCCGATGCCAGCGACCTGCCCATCGTCGTCTATAACGTCCCGGGCCGCACCGTCGCCGACATCAGCGCCGAGACGATGTGCAGGCTCGCCGAAATCCCGAGCGTCGTCGCGACCAAGGATGCCAGCGGTGACCTCGCGCGCGTGACGATGCACCGCGCGGGTGCCGGCAAGGATTTCTGCCAATTGAGCGGCAACGACGATCTGTGGCTGCCGCATGCCGTGATGGGCGGCGTCGGCTGCATCTCGGTAACCGCCAATGTCGCGCCGCGCCTTTGCGCCGATTTCGCCGCCGCCGCGGCTGCAGGCGACTGGGCGCGCGCGCTGGTGCTGCACGACCGCCTGTTCGACCTGCACAAGGCGATGTTCTCCGACACCTCGCCCGGGCCGGTCAAATATGCGCTGTCGCGCGTCCACGACTGGTTTTCGCCCGAAGTGCGCCTACCTATCATCGCGGCGAACGATGCATCGCGCGCCGCCGTCGATGCCGCGCTGTCCGCGGCCGGAGTAATCTAGGTCTCAAAATGGCTCGTCCCCAGTCCGCCGCCGAATTCGACAAGAAAAAAGTCGTCGCCGAGAACCGGCGCGCGCGGTTCGACTTTGCCATCGACGAGGTGTTCGAGGCGGGGATTGCGTTGCAGGGGACCGAGGTCAAGTCGCTGCGCTTTGGCGAAGGGACGATTGCGGAGAGTTACGCCGAGGTAAAGGGACACGAGGTGTGGCTGGTGAACAGCAATATCCCCGAATTCAGCCACGGCAACCGGCACAATCATGAACCCAAGCGGCCGCGCAAGCTGTTGCTCAGCGGCCGCGAGATCAACAAGATGCACGCCGCGGTCGCGCGGCAGGGGATGACGCTTGTCCCGCTGTCGATCTATTTCAACAGCCGTGGCCGCGCCAAGGTCGAACTGGCGATCGCCAAGGGCAAGAAGGCGCACGACAAGCGGGAGTCGATCAAGGAACGCGACTGGAAGCGCGACAAGCAGCGGCTGATGAAGGAACGCGGATGAGCGGGGGCAAGCCCCGCGACAAGGCGGCCGTGATGAACTGGATCCGCCGCAATTCGCCGACGCGCGAGGAACTGCTGGCGAGCCGTTTCGTCAAACCGTTCGCGCACCGCGTCGCGCACAGCCATTTGTGGCGCTTCACCCGCACCTCGGTCCCGCGCGGGACCGCGCTCGGCCTGTTCGTCGGTATCTTTTTCCTGATCCCCGGGGTGCAGATCCTCGGCGTCGCGCTGCTCGCGCTGCCCTTTCGCGCCAATATCCCGATCGGCGCCGCGATGACCTTCCTGTCCAATCCGGTGACGACGCCGTTCATCATCATCGCATCGGTCTGGCTCGGCGACTGGCTGTTCGGGCTCCATGCCAACAGCGCGACCTTTTCGGCAATGATCGAGCATGGCGCATCGGCGGGCGAGTGGGTGCGCTGGGTCTTTTCCGACGCCGCGCCGGCGATGCTGGCCGGGCTGTTCGTGATTTCGGTCGTTTCGGCGGTCGTCGGCTACATCCTCGCCGCGATTTTCTGGGATAACTGGATTCGCCTCCGCTGGCGGCGCAAACTGACGCGCGCGCGCGACCAACGACATGAGGCTTCGACCAGCGACACGGCCGCCGGTTGAACCGCGGACGGGCAGGCGTATAGCTGATGCATCGCTAAGCTGCGCCGCGCCTATGCGGCGCGGCTTTTCGCTTCATATTGAAAACCGGGGAATATCATGACTCGTTTGCCTATGTCTTCGCGCCTGATGGCGACCGCTGCGCTTGGCGCGCTGATGCTTGCCGCCGTTCCGGCGGCCGCCCAGCAACAGACCGCCACGGCGCCCGCCACCACCACCGCTGCCAAACCCGAAATCGGCGATTTCGGTTTCGACCTTACCGGGATGGACAAGACCGTCCAGCCGGGCGACGATTTCTACGCCTATGCAAATGGCACCTGGGCGAAGAACACCCCGATCCCGGCGGACAAGTCGAACTATGGCATGTTCACCGCGCTCAACGATCTGTCGCAGACGCGCACGCGCGAAATCCTCGACGCCGCGAAGGGCGATCCGAACAGCATGATCGGCCGCGCCTATGCGTCCTATCTCGATTCGGCGACGGTCGAAGCAAAGGGTCTCGCCCCGATCCAGCCGTGGCTGAACAAGATTCGCGCCGTTGAAAAGCCCGGTCTCGCGGCGCTCCTCGCCGAAGCCGACCGCAGCGGCGTCCAGCATTTCTTCGGCGGCTATGTCGGGCAGGACGACAAGAACCCCGACGTCTATACCTATATCATCTTCCAGGGCGGTATCGGCATGCCCGACCGTGATTTCTACCTGAAGGAAAACGAGCGGAACACGACGCTGCAGGCGGCCTATCTCAAGCATCTCGAAAATGTGCTGATGCTCGCGGGTGAAGCCAATGCCCCGGCGCGTGCCAAGGCGATCTATGATTTCGAAAAGCAGGTCGCAACGGTCCATTGGGACAAGAATGACAGCAGCGACGCGACCAAGGCCTATAACAAGATGACGGTCGCCGAACTCGCCAAGGCCGCTCCCGGTTTCGACTGGCCGACCTTCATCCGCGGGCTCAGGGTCAACGAAGATACGCTGATCGTATCGCAGCCGAGCGCGTTCACGGGCGAAGCGAAGCTGCTCGCCGACGCGCCGATCGGCGTGATCCGCGACTTGCTGATCGTGCGCAGCCTCGACAGCTTCTCGGGCGTCCTGCCCGACGCCGTCGCAAAGGAAGCCTTCTCCTTCTACAGCACGGCGCTGTCGGGCACCCCGCAGATGGAAGAGCGCTGGAAGCGCGCGGTCGATTTCACGACGGGCAACCTCGGCGACGCCGTCGGCAAGGATTATGTCGCGAAATATTTTCCGCCCGAAACCAAGGCGGCGATGGACGCGCTGGTGAAGAATGTCCTCGCTTCGATGGGGAGCCGTATCGATGGGCTGACGTGGATGCAGCCGGCAACGAAGGTCAAGGCGCGCAAGAAGCTCGCCAATTTCACCACCAAGATCGGCTATCCCGATCAGTGGAAGGACTACAGCAAGCTGGAAATCCGCGCCGATGATCTTTTCGGCAATTCGCTGCGATCGAACCAGTTCGCGCACGACGACAATATCGGCCATCTCGGCGGGCCGATCCGCCGCTGGGAATGGTTCATGACCCCGATGACGATCAACGCCTATGCCAATTTCGGCATGAACGAGATCGTCTTTCCCGCCGCGATCCTCCAGCCGCCCTTCTTCGACCCGCACGCCGACGCGGCGGTCAACTATGGCGGCATCGGTGCGGTTATCGGCCATGAGGTCAGCCATCATTTCGACGACCAGGGCGCGAAATATGACGAGACCGGCAAACTCGCCGACTGGTGGACTCCGGCTGACGTCGCGGCGTTCGAAGCGGCGGGCAAGGCGCTCGTCGCACAATATGACGCGTATGAAGTGCTGCCCGGCGAAAAGCTCGACGGCACCTTCACGCTCGGCGAGAATATCGGCGATCTTGCCGGCCTGACGATCGCCTACGACGCATACAAGAAGTCGCTGGGTGGCAAGGAAGCGCCGGTGATCGACGGGCTGACCGGCGACCAGCGTTTCTTCCTTGGCTGGGCGCAGGTATGGCGCCGCAACTATCGCGAGCAGAATCTGTCGCAGCGCATCACGACCGATCCGCATTCGCCCTCGATCCAGCGGACTTGGGTCTCGCGCAATCTTGACCCGTGGTATAAGGCCTATCAGATCAAGCAGGGTCAGAAGCTCTATCTGGAGCCGAAAGACCGCGTCCGCATCTGGTGATGCACTAAACAGAAAGTTTATCGTTGACCGCGCAAAGCCTGCCCTCCGCTGATG
>NZ_DASWTD010000539.1:0-4448 GCF_036402335.1 Sphingopyxis sp.
TCGGCGGGACGGCTCAGCGACCTGCTCGTCCGCCTGTCGCCGCGCGAGCGCGGGCCAGCGGCCGAAGCCGGACGAATCCTGATCGAGCCGGTCCTGAACGACATCGCGGCCGAAGCCCGCCCGCGCCGCGCGCTGTTCGTCGGGTGCCAGGCAGGACTGGCGGCCTGGGGCGACGCGGGCTCGATCCGGCAGGTCGTCCAGCATCTGGTCGCCAACGCCATCGATGCCTCCGAAGCGGGGACTCCGGTGCAGGTCGTGGCGGTCGCCGAACAGGGCCGCGTCCGTATCGACGTGATCGATCAGGGCGTCGGGATGACGCGCGCCTTCATTCGCGACGAGTTGTTCAAGCCCTTCGTGTCGACGAAGGATGCGGGTTTCGGCCTTGGCGCCTTCGAGGCGTTGCAGATCGCACAAGCGATGGGGGGCGCGATCGAGGTAGCGAGCGAGCCCGGCAAGGGCAGCAATTTCACCCTGTGGTTGCCGCATGCCGATGCGCATGGCGACGCGGGTATCGACGCACGCATGATGAAAGTGGCATCGAAATGAGTGGGGAAACGAACGGCGCGGGGACCAATATCCGCAAATTGCTGGTGATCGAGGACGATCCGGGGCTGCAGGCGCAGCTCAAATGGGCCTATGAGGATTATCAGGTGCTGGTCGCCGGTGACCATGATGCGGCGATCGAACTGTTGCGCGCCGAGGAACCCGACGTGGTTACGCTCGACCTGGGGCTGCCGCCCGATGCCGACGGGACGCGCGAAGGCTTCCGGACGCTGAAGACGATCCTCGAAATCAAGCCCGACACCAAGGTGATCGTCGTGTCGGGCCATGGCGAGCGCGCCAGTGCGCTGACCGCGATCGCCAGCGGTGCGTGGGATTTCTATCAGAAGCCGATCGACATCGACGAGCTGGGGCTGATCGTCCGTCGCGCCTTTCACGTGCGCGAACTCGAGGTCGAGAACGCGCGTCTGGCGGAGCAGGGGGCCACCGACAATCGTGTGCTTGGCGGGATGATCACCGGCGCGCCCGAGATGCAGAAGGTCGCGCGCACGATCGAGCGCGTCGCGAACCTCGACGTCAGCGTGATGCTGCTGGGAGCAAGCGGCACCGGCAAGGAATTGCTCGCGCGCGGATTGCACGAGGCGAGCGCGCGGCGCGACGGCGCGTTCGTCGCGATCAACTGCGCGGCGATCCCGGAGAACCTGCTCGAAAGCGAGCTGTTCGGGCATGAGAAAGGCGCGTTTACCGGCGCGGTCAAGACGACGGAGGGCAAGATCGAGCTCGCGCACGGCGGCACGCTCTTCCTCGACGAGGTCGGCGACATCCCGCTGCCGCTGCAGGTCAAGCTGCTGCGATTCCTGCAGGAACGGACGATCGAGCGGATCGGCGGGCGCAAGCCGATCGCGGTCGATACGAGGATCGTGTGCGCGACGCACCGCGACCTCGATGCGATGATCGCCGAGCAGAGCTTTCGCGACGACCTCTATTACCGGCTTGCCGAGATGGTGGTGAAGATCCCGTCGCTCGCCGAGCGGCCGGGCGACGCGGTGCTGCTCGCGCGCCACTTCCTCCATCAATATGCGCCCGAGATGAATCCCGCGGTACGCGGCTTTGCGCCCGACGCGCTGCAGGCGATCGACGAGGGGCGCTGGCCGGGCAATGTCCGTGAACTTGAAAATCGCATCAAACGCGCCGTTATCATGGCAGACGGCAAGCTGGTGATGCGCGAGGACCTCGATATGGCGGGCAAGGATGCGGAGAGCGAGGAGGCGTGGCTGAATCTGCGCAGCGCGCGCGAAGCGGCCGACCGCGTCGCGATCCGCCGGGCGATGACGCAGAGCGAAGGCAATATCTCGGCCGCCGCCAAGCTGCTCGGGATCAGCCGGCCGACGCTTTACGACCTGCTCAAGCAATATCGGATGCAGGCCTGAATGGGATTTTGCCGTTCCTGGACGGGCGCGCTGCTGATCGCGGCGGTGCTGGGGGGATGCGACGGCGGGCGGCCGGCGTCGCCGCGGCAGGCGTTCGAGGAACGCCGCGCCGAACTGCAAGGCGCGATCCGCGGCAATCCGAGGGCGATCGCCGAGCGCGTCGAGCTCGCGCGCGTCGCGATCCGGCTCGGCGATGGGGTCGGCGCCGAAGCGGCGATCAGGGGCGCACTGGCGGCCGGAGCGAAGGAAGAAGCGCTGCGCCCGTTGCTGGCGCGCGCCTATGCGATGCAGGGCGAGGGCACGCGTGCGATGCAGGCGCTCGATGCCGGGCCGATCATCCCCGAGATGATCGGGGAAGCGGCATGGGTCGCGGGCGATGTCCACCTGAGCAATGGCGACTTGGTCGCGGCGCGCGAAGCCTATGACCGCGCGGTGCACGAACTGCCGCGCAACTCTGCTTTATGGGTCGATGTCGCGCGGTTTCGCGATGCCAACGCCGATACGCTCGGAGCGCGCGACGCGGTCGACTATGCGATCGAGCTCGACAAGGCGAACAGCGCGGCGCTGGCGTTCAAGGCGAATCTCGTCCGCACCGAAGACGGGCTCAACGCCTCGCTGGGCTGGTATGCGAAGGCGCTGGAGGCTGACGCCGACAACGCCGATGCGCTGATCGAACAGGCGGCGACGCTCGGCGATCTTGGCCGCTATCGCGACATGCTCGGCGCGCTCCGCCACGCCGCGACGATCGTCCCGCGCGAGCCGCGCCTCTATTATCTGCAGGCGGTGCTCGCAGCGCGTGCCGACAATTACCGGCTGGCGCGCAGCCTGCTCCAGCGGACGCGTGGCGAACTCGACGATCAACCCGCGTTCATGCAATTGAGCGCGATCGTCGAACTCGAACTCGGCGGCGAAGCGGTTGCCGCGACCTGGGCCGACCGGCTGCTCGCCGAGCAGCCGAACAATTTTACCGCGCACCGTATCCTCGCCGTCGCGAACTGGGCCGATGGCGATGCCGATGGCGCGATCGAGGCATTGCTGCCGGTGGTCGACCGCCCCGATGCCGACAGCTGGTCGCTGCTGCTCGCCGCGCGCGCCGCAGCCGAACTGGGGCGGCGCGGCGAATCGGCTGATTATCTGGCGCGCGCTGCGACACTGGAACGCGGCGAAGCGGTGCCCTTTACCGCGAACAATGATTATGGCCTGCTGTCGATGGCGGCCGATGCCGATCCGCTCAATCCGGCGAAGGCGATCCCGGCGATCGCCGCCGACATCGCGGCCGGCAACACCGGCCGCGCGATCGAGCGCGCGATGCGGTTGCGCGACGCCAACCGCGGCGTCGCCGATGCGCATATCCTGCTCGGCGATGCGGCGCTGGCGGGCGGGCGGTACGATCTGGCGGTCGAGGCCTATCGCGCCGCGCGCGATCTCGATGCGGGCGAGCGCACGACGTTGCGGCTCGCGAATGCGCTGTTCCGCGCGGGCGATGCCGCCGGTTCGGGCGCCGCCATCCTCGCGCTGCGCGACAGCCAGCCGTCGAGCATCGCCGCCGACCGGCTGGCCGGGCATCTCGCGATGGACCTCGAGCATTGGGATCAGGCGATTGCGCATTTCGAGCGGGTGCGCAGCCGGATCGGGAATCGCGACGTTGTGATCCTGCGTGAACTGGCGCGCGCGTGGGCGGCGAAGGGCGACGACCGGCGCGCGTTGCCGTTGATCGATCGCGCTTACCGGCTGCAGCCGCTCAATGCCGGGATCATGGAATTTTACGCCGATCTGCTGGCAAGGCGCGGCGATAGTCAGGCGGCGGCGGATCTGCGCGACAAGTCGGCGCAGATCGGACGATGAGGGTAGCGGCGGAATCGATCGGGAGTTGCCGATAGGGATGTGCGCCCCGGCGAAAGCCGGGGCCCAGAATTCTGACGCGAACTTAGCGTGTTACTGCATGGGCCCCGGCTCTCGCCGGGGTACACAAAAGGGACAACTCCCGCCCCAAAGCTGAAATCGGCCCTCAGGCCTCGGTCAAATCGAGCAACGTGCGTGCGTCGAGGCCGATGCGGCGCATCTGGTCGGCGACGGGGGGCCAGACATTGGCGAGGAAATCGGCGCGCATCAGGTCGCGCAGGCGCTCGGTCGCACCCTCGGCGACGAACATGCCGACGCCGCGCTTGACCGTGACCAGTCCTTCGTCCTGGAAGGTCTGGTAAGCCTTTGCGACGGTCAGCGGATTGGCGCCTTCCTCCGCCGCGAGCGAGCGGACCGACGGCAGCATGTCGCCATCGCGAAAGGTGCCGTCGAGGATAGCGTTGGCGATGACATCGCGCAGACGCTGGTACACCGGTTTGGACTGATCGAGCATGCCGCCTTAATGCCATAAGACAGCAGCACAGTCAAATGCACTCCGTTACAAAGTATACCGTCCGGATGTAATTAAATATCCCAGTCGCGAACGACGTCGTCATATTCGGGGCGCGGGCGTTCGTCGAGTTCCCTTGCGCCGGTACCGAGGAAGAAATAGCC
>NZ_DASWTD010000540.1:0-8187 GCF_036402335.1 Sphingopyxis sp.
CCATATTGTTCGCGAGCGGCGCCATACCGTGCTGCTGCACGAGTTGCGCGCCCGCCAGATAGAGCGGCACCTGCGCGCCCGGAACGTTCGAGATGAAGAGATTGGTGCCGCGCACCGCGAACCGCTCGCTGGTGACGAGCCGCGCGACCGCCGCCATCGTTGCGCCCGGAATATGTTGCGACAGGTCGGTCATGATCCGCGCGCTGACCCCCGCCTTCGCCTCCTTCGCCTCGACCGTATAATCGCGGACCGCGGCGAGCCGTTCGAGCGGATCGGCGATGTCGGTGCGGATCGGCACGCTCATCGCCGACACCTGATTGCCCGGCTTCGACGCCTTGCCGCCCTTCCCGCGCAGGTTGATCGGCGCCACGGCGACGAGGCTCTCCTTCGGCAGCTCCTTATGCTTCTGGAGATATTTGCGCAGCGCGCCGCCGACGGTGGTGAGCACGACGTCATTGACCGTCGCACCCGGCACCTTCTTGCGGATCTCGGCCACGTCGGCGAGCGCGACCGTCGTTGCGTCGAACATCTTGTGTGGCCCGACGGGCACGTTGAAGCGCGTTTCGGGAACTCCGGCGGTCATCCCGCCTTCGGCGATCGACTTGCGCGCCGACGAGATGATCGCGGGCGACATCTTCATCAGCGCGTTCATGAATTTGACCGGCGACTGCATCGACGCCGACCAGGCCCGCGAGAGCGTCTCGGTACTCGACGGCGCCTTGCCCAGCTCCTCGACTGGCGGCGGCTCGGCGATCGCGGGCGTGCCCTTGGCGTCGATATCGCTCATCGCGATGAAAGCGTGCGCGCCCGACGCGCCGTCGACCGCGGCGTGGTGGACGCGGTGGAGCATCGCGAAGCTTCCTTTCGGGATGCCGGGAATGCGGTCGAGCCCCTCGATGATATAGATGTCCCAGAGCGGGCGGTTCATATCCATCGGCTTCGAGAACCAGCGCGCGACCGCGATACAGAATTGCCGCCAGTCGCCGGGCTCGGGCAGGCGTGCGTGGCTCATATGCGCCTCGATATCGAAATGCTCGTCCTCGACCCAATAGGGATGGTCCATGTCGAACGGCAGGCGGTGTAGCCGGCGCTTGAACAGGGGCGAGGTATCGACGCGGCTTTCGACGTGGCGGATGATGTCCTTGAAGCGCACGAAGCCGCCCGGCGCGGTCGAGGGGTCGTAGATATAGACGCCCATGATGTGCGTCAGATTGTTCGCAGTCTGCGTATAGAGGAACTGGGCGTCCTGCGCGCTGAGCTGTTTGAGCATTTTCGGTTCCTTCTATCCAGCCGTCATTGCGAGGAGCCGAAGGCGACGCGGCAATCCAGAGTGTGCGGTAACCGCTCTGGATTGCTTCGCTTCGCTCGCAATGACGAAGGATGGCTAAGCACATTCATTCTCCATGCGCCGGCAATCGATCCGCAAGCGCAATCGTCGAAAGCCGCATCGTTTCCATGACATTGGCAAGGCCGCGCAGTTCCACGAGCAGTGCGCGGCGCGCGGCAAGGTTTGCCGGTGTCGCCTCCTCCGCGAGCCCCATATGGCGCATCAACGACAGCCCGTTGGCGAAGAGCAATTTGCCGATCGCCGCCTCGCTGCTGATCCGGCGGAGCAGATAGGCTTGCCGTCCCTCGACCAGCGCCGCGTCGAGCAGCGCCTTTTCATCGACCACATCGCCGGGCTTCGCACGCGCCAGTTGCTCGGCGACGACCGAATAGGCCTCGGCAAACGGCAGCAGGATCGCATGGCCGACGACGGGCTGGCAGCGGCGCAGGAGCTGCGCGATACCGCGGTCGCCGCTCGCGAGACGGCGATCCCACACCGGATCGATGCGCTTCAGTTCGGCCTCGATTGCGGCGCGATGTTCGTCGCGGGGCGGGTAAAAGAACTCGAATTTGAACAGATCGCGGAGGCGGTCGATTTTCGCCCAGAAGGCGGCGGTCGCATCACCGCTGTCGGCGTCGCGGAGTTCGAACAGCGCAAGTTCCACCATCGCGCGATCGAGGAAATGATGCGCGATGATATTGCGGTAATAGCTCGCCATCGGATGCTTGGCGGGGTCGATCGAATAGACATTTTCGCTGCCCGCCTCGTAGCGCGTCAGCAGCCCGCTTTCGACGAGCGTGTCGACCGTCGCCGACAGCGCGGTGTCATCACCGCCTTCGAGTTCGCTGCTGAGGCGGATGTCGCGTGCCCGCGCCCAGTCGGTCACCGCGCCGATCGCGCCGAGCAGTTCGGCAGCGGTGGCGCCGCGCGGCGCCATGCCGAGCAGGATCAGGCACATCACCGAGGTGACCGTCAGCGGCGTGACACGGTTCGCCTCGACCGCGACGGCGAAGGCGATCTTTTCGAGCGCGCGCTTGTCGTCGGGCCCCGGTGCCTCGTCGATCACCACCGGATTGCCGATGTCGAGGCGGATGCGCCCCGACGGTTCCTTGAGGCTCTTCATATAGCCGAGGAACCACGACAGGCTTTCGGGCTTCTTGTTCCGGCCGGTTTGTTCGGCGGCATATTCCTCGACGTCGCGGATCAGGTCGAAACTGGTGACGAAGGGGACGAAATGCACGTCGCGCGTGCCTGTGGCATGCGCCGCATCGAGGACATATTTCATCAGGCCATATTTGGGCGGCATCAGCTTGCCGAGCCGCGACCGCGTCCCCTCGAACGCCCAGCTGAGCGGGAAGCGCTTGGCGAGCAGCCACGCGATATAGTGGCGCAGCACGAGCTTGTAGACCGGCTGGTCCTGGAAGCTGCGGCGGATGAAGATCATCCCCGAGCGGCGGAAGAACTCGCCCATTACCGCGAAGTCGAGATTGGCCCCGCCGAAGCTGTGCAGCATCGGCATGTCATTTTCATAGGTCAGCCGGCTGGGCGTCGCGCCGTCGATATAGGTTTTGTGCGTGAAGAGGATTGCGGTCGGATGTTCGCGCAAGATTGCACGCAGCTTCGCCAGTTCGGTGGCGTCGACCTCCATCTCGGGCGCGTAGCCGCCGAACATCATGCGATCGAGCCGGGCGCGAAGGTCGAGGAACAGCGCCGACGGGCGCGCGATCACTTCCTTCATCAACAGCCGCGCTTCGCGGTAGAGATCGCCGACGGGGCGCCCTGTCTTTTCCGAGAGCTCGGCAAGCGCGGCGCGAAATTTGGGACTGGTGCGCAGCCCGTCGGCGACGAAACGCGGTACCTTGTATCTTGTTCCCCGGATTCCCCGCTCGGCGGCGTCAAGCGCGAGCGCGGCCTGCCGCGCGACGAAGCCCGCGAATTCGGGACTATCGGCACCCTCGCCGTCGCCGCCACCGGTCTGCGCGCAAAAACGCATTCGCAGCGTGTCGAGCGTCGCGGCCTCGCCGACCAATATTTGCGCCCGGCGACGATCGCGGAGCAGGATCAGCCGCGACCGCAACGGGCCAGGGTGGCGCGGGTCGCCGAAGATCAGGTGGCGGAATTTGAGCGCGCGGTCCTTGTCGAACCCCGGAATGCGCCACGCGACGCGCAGCGGCACGACCTGCCGCGATGCTGCTCCGCCGAGCCGCGCCTGCAGCACATCGACGGGCAGCGCATGGTCGCCGTCCTCGATGTCGAGGCTGGCCCAAACCGGCTCGTCATCGCCACTCGTCGAATGGATCCAGTCGAGCAGCAAGCGTCGCTCGACCCCGTTGCGTGCGTCGATTATATAGAGCCGGTCGGCCGCCTGCTCCGCCACAACAGGGGTGCGGGGCGTTCCGTCGGCCACCGCTCAATGACGCTCCGCCGAAAGCCCGTTCGTGTCGAGCGAAGTCGAGACACCCCGATAGCAAGCGCCGTCCCGATGGGCATCTCGACTTCGCTCGATGCGAACGGGAAGGAGATGCACGATCATGCCTTGGGAGCCTTTCCGGCCGTCTTCTTCCTGGTGATCGCCTTCTTGGCAGGAGATTTCTTCTTGGTGGCCGGTTTTGCGGCGGCCTTAACGGGGACCTCTTCGGCCTTAGCCGCGGGCGCCGGCTCCTTCGCCACCGATTCGGCGACGCTTTCCTCGGGCTGGCCAAGCGTCCGCAGGAACATGTTCCGTACGTCGCGCACATGCGTGTTGATCGTCCGCGGGCTCCATCCGGACGTATCGACCGGCGGCAGCACGGTGACGCGCACCGTCGCGGGGCGCATCACGAACTCGTTCTTCGGCGCAACGTCGGTCGCATTATGAATGACGATCGGGACGATCGGCACCCCGGCCTGCATCGCGAGGTGGAACGCGCCCTTCTTGAACGGCTCAAGCTTCGGCGTCAGGCTGCGCGTGCCTTCGGGCGAGATACAGATCGACTTGCCTTCGACCTTGATCGCATCGACCAGCGGCTCCATCGCCTTGATCGCGCTCTTGCCGTCGGCGCGGTCGACGAAGACGGTGCCGCCCCATTCCATCAGCTTGCCGAGGATGGGGATGTCCTTGATTTCCTTCTTCCCCACCCCGCCCATGTCGCGGCGGATGAGCTTGGCAAGGATCATGACGTCCGCCTTGCTCTGGTGGTTGAAGATGAAGACGCAGGGGCGTGAGGACCAGAGATTCTTCTCGTCCTCGACCTCCAGCTCGACCCCGGTGATCGCGGTCGCGAAATCGCCGAACAGCCCGATCGAGAAATTCGCCGCCTCGCGCTGCGAGCGCGTCAGCGCCCAGATCGGGAGGCCCGCGGCGAAGGCGCCGACGAGCGAACCGGTGGCATAGATGGTGCGCGTATAGTCGACCCAGCTCGGCGTGCCGCGGCTACCGAAACGCTGCACCGGCCAGCCGTTCTCTTCGGCGATCGCTTTGAGTTTCAGGTTGGGGTTGAGCGGGCGCGGCTTGCCGACGCGTTCGAGGAGTTCGATATCGTCGTCGCTGTCCGAATAGAAAAAGCTCTGGTCGAGATCGAGGCCATATTCGGCGGCGAGTTCCTCGGCGGCGAGCACCTTGCCCTCGCCGAAGCAGAGCGGACGGACGATCTCGCCGGTAAACACCCCGTCTTCGATCTCGTAGGCCGAGCATTTGATATCGGTGATGCCGAGGTCGCGTGCGGTCGGCTCGATCTGGTAGATCGTCGCCGACGAGATGATCGCGACGCGGTGCCCCTTCGCCTGATGCGCTTCGATGATCGCACGCGTTTCGGGATAGATCTTCCGCGCGATATGTTTTTTGTAGAGCTCCTCGCCGAATTCGATGAAGCTTTCCTCGTCGACGCCCTTCATGAATTTGGCGGCGCCCGACATCAGCCCCGAGAAGCCGATGGTACCGAGGCTGTGCTGCGCGATGACCTGCGCGGTCTCGGCGATTTCCTCCATCGACATTTCGCGGCGCTGGAATTTCTCGCGCAGCATCGCGGTCGCCGAATAGCCCGAAATGATCGTTCCGTCGAAATCGAAGAGCGCGGCGATATGCGATCCCGGCTCCGACGCCAGAACTTCGTCCAAATGCGGTTGCGGCCTCGGCACGCCTGTCTCCCCACCAACGGCTATATTGCCGCCTTATCCCTGCACAGTGACAGGTAAAATGGGGTTAATCAATGGCGTGAAAGTGCGGCAGCTTCGCGCGCCAACGTCTCGATTTTTGCAGGGTCGAGCGGGCCCGAGGGGACGACCCAGCTGCCGCCGACGCACAGCACCGCTTCGAGCGCGAGCCATTCGGGTGCGGTTGCGGGGGTGATACCGCCGGTGGGGCAGAAGCGCGCCTGGCCGAAGGGGCCCGCGAGCGCCTTCAGCGCAGGGATGCCGCCGCTGGTCGCCGCGGGGAAGAATTTGAAGCGCGAGAGGCCCATATCCATCCCAAGCATGATGTCCGACGCGTTGGCGGTACCGGGAAGCAAAGGAATGCCATTATCGATGGCCGCTTTGCAAAGGCCAGCTGTGATGCCGGGCGAGACGATAAACTCAGCGCCAGCATCAATGCTCTTGTTCAGGTCAATTTGATTGAGCACGGTGCCCGCGCCGACCACGGCGCCCTTGACCGATTTCATCGCGGTGATCGCGTCGAGCGCAGCCGGCGTGCGTAGGGTAACTTCGAGCACCGTCAGCCCACCCGCGACGAGCGCTTCGGCCATCGGCACCGCGTCCTCGACCCGGTCGATGACGATCACCGGGATGACGGGCGCGAGGCGCATGATCTGGTCGATACCTGAATCCGACATTTCAATCTCCGTTCGCCCTGAGCTTGTCGAAGGGCTGTTCTTTTCTTGACCCGCTGGAAGGGAAATACGGTCCTTCGACAAGCTCAGGACAAACGGGTTTGGGGATTTAGGCTACCATTTCCATCGCCGCCAAAATCGCCGAGCCGCCCTTTTCGGCTTCGTCGGCATGGTGGCGGAACAGCGCGAAAAGTTCGCGGCCGACGCCGAGCGCGGGCGGCGGGGCGACGGCGGGCGCGCGCGCGGCCCATTCGGCTTCGTCGACGAGCGCTACGACTTCGCCGTTCACCGCGCAGACGCGAACGACGTCGCCGTCCTGAAGATAAGCGAGCGGGCCGCTTACCCCGTCGGCGCCCGGCAGCGCTTCGGGGGAGAGGTGGATCACCGCGGGGACCTTGCCGCTGGCGCCCGACATGCGGCCGTCGGTCAGCAGCGCCACGCGGAAACCCTTGTCCTGCAACACGCCGAGCGCCGGGGTCAGCTTGTGCAGTTCGGGCATGCCGTTCGCGCGCGGCCCCTGGAAGCGGACGACGACCACGACGTCGCGTTCGAGTTCGCCCGCCTTGAACGCGGTGAGCACTTGGTTCTGGTCATCGAAGATCCGGCACGGCGCCTCGATCGTCCAGCGATCCTCGGCGACCGCGCTCGTCTTGATGATCGCGCGGCCCAAATTGCCTGCGAGCAGTCGCATCCCGCCGTCGGGCGAGAAGGGCGCGGCGACCGGGCGCAGCATCGTGTCGTCGCGACTCTCCGCGGGCGCCGCCTGCCAGTGGAGTTCGTCGTTCACGAGCACGGGCTCCGACGCATAATCGGCCATCGTCCCACCGACGGTGAGCACGTCACCATGCAGCAATCCGGCATCGAGCAGTTCGCGCACGACATAGCCGATGCCGCCCGCGGCATGGAAATTGTTCACGTCGCCCGCACCGTTCGGATAAACGCGCGCGAGCAAAGGCACCGCATGGCTGAGCTCGTCGAAATCCTGCCAGTCGATGATAATCCCCGCCGCGCGCGCAATCGCGGGCAGGTGAATCGCATGGTTGGTCGACCCGCCGGTGGCGAGCAGGCCGATCGCGGCGTTGACGATCGCCTTTTCGTCGATGCAGCGCGCGAGCGGGCGATAATCGTCGCCGTCCCAGCCGATCTGCGCGATGCGATGCGCCGCGGCGCGCGTCAGTTCCTGCCGCAGCTTGGTGCCGGGGTTGGTGAAGGCGCTGCCGGGGATGTGGAGCCCCATCAGTTCCATCATCATCTGGTTGCTGTTCGCGGTGCCGTAGAAGGTGCAGGTGCCCGCGCCATGATAGCTTGCCGCCTCGGCCTCGAGCAGTTCGTCGCGGCTCGCCTTGCCCTCGGCATAGAGCTGGCGGACGCGCTGCTTTTCCTTGTTGGCGAGGCCCGAGGGCATCGGGCCGGCGGGGATCAAGATTTGCGGCAGATGGCCGAAGCGCAGCGCGCCGATCAGCAGGCCGGGGACGATCTTGTCGCAGATGCCGAGCAGCAAGGCGCTTTCGAACATTGCATGGCTGAGCGCGATCACCGTGCCTTGCGCGATATTGTCGCGGCTGAAGAGCGACAGGTCCATGCCCGCCTGCCCCTGCGTCACCCCGTCACACATCGCCGGGACGCCGCCCGCGACCTGCGCGGTCGCGCCGACTTCGCGCGCGAAGAGTTTGATCTGCTCGGGATAGCGGCCGTACGGCTGATGCGCCGACAGCATGTCGTTGTAACTGGTGACGATGCCGATGTTCATCTCGGCGCCCGACCGGATCGCGGGCTTGTCCTCGCCCGAGGCGGCAAAGCCGTGCGCAAGATTGCCGCACGACAAATTGCCGCGGTTGGTGCCCGCCTCGCGCTGGCGGTCCATGAGGTCGAGGTAAGCGGCACGGCGCGGGGCGCTGCGCGCGATAATGCGGTCGGTAACCTTGGCGATTACGGGGTTCAGATCAGTCATGCCAGCTCGCTCCGTCGCGTTCGATCAGCGCGATGGCGCTCGACGGGCCCCAGCTGCCCGCGGTGTAATTCTGCGGTGCCATGTCGACCTCGGCCCAGGCGTCG
>NZ_DASWTD010000541.1:0-3567 GCF_036402335.1 Sphingopyxis sp.
CCTGCACGGTGCGCTTGCGGGTCGCCTGCTCCTGGCGATAGGCGGCGACTTCGCGCGCGCGCGCCTCATTCTCGACGACGGTCAGCGTATCGCCCGCCATCGGCACGCCGCCGAGGCCGAGGACCTCGACCGGCATCGACGGCGTCGCCGATTTGATCTGCTTGCCCTGATCGTCGATCAGCGCGCGTACACGGCCGCTTTCGGCACCGCAAACGAAGATGTCGCCGACCTTCAGCGTCCCGCGGCGGAAGAGGATCGTCGCGACGGGGCCGCGGCCCTTGTCGAGCTTCGCCTCGATCACCGTGCCTTCGGCGGCACGATCGGGGTTCGCCTTCAATTCCATGATCTCGGCCTGCAATGCGATCGCGTCGAGCAGCTTGTCGAGGCCGGTCTTCTTGAGCGCCGACACTTCGACATTCTGCACGTCGCCGCCCATTTCCTCGACCACCAGCTCATGTTCGAGCAGGCGTTCGCGGACGCGCTGCGGATTGGCGCCTTCCTTGTCGACCTTGTTGATCGCGACGATGATCGGAACACCCGCCGCCTTGGCGTGCTTGATCGCTTCGATCGACTGCGGCTTCAGCCCGTCGTCAGCGGCCACCACGAGGATGACGATGTCGGTGACATTGGCACCACGCTGCCGCATCTCGGTAAAGGCTTCGTGGCCCGGCGTATCGAGGAAGGTGACGAGCGAGCCGTCGGGGGTCTTCACCTGATAGGCGCCGATATGCTGGGTAATGCCGCCGGCTTCGCCCGCCTGCACATTGGCACCGCGCAACGCGTCAAGCAGGCTGGTCTTGCCGTGATCGACGTGCCCCATGATCGTGACGACCGGCGCACGCGGCTTCAGGTGCTCGGCATCGTCGATATCTTCATCGTGACGGATGTCGACATCGCCTTCGCTGACGCGGATGATCTCGTGGCCGAATTCGGTGACGAGCAGTTCGGCGGTGTCCTGATCGAGCAGGTCGGTGCTCGCCGACGGGCTGCCCATCTTGAACAGCGCCTTGATCAGGTCGTTGGTCTTTTCGGCCATACGATTGGCGAGTTCCTGAACCGTGATGCTTTCGGGCACGACGACTTCGCGGACCTGCTTCTCGCGCGGGCCCGACGAAGCGGTGTGCGAGCGCTTTTCCTTTTCGCGGGCACGCTTCAGCGCGGCAAGGCTGCGGGCACGCGCGCCTTCGTCTTCGTTCAGCGCGCGCGTGACGGTCAGTTTGCCCGACTGGCGGCGATTGTCGGCGCCGCGGGTCGCCTTCGGCTCGGGGCGCTTGGGTTCGGGGCGCTTGGGCGCCTCGACCGGCGTAAAGCGGCGCGGCGCGGGCGCGGCGCTCGTAGTCGCGGGGCGCGGAGCTGCAGGTGCGGCTTCGCCCTGCGGTTCGGCAGCGGCTGCGGGGGCCTCGGCAACGGGTTCGGCAGCGGCCGGCGCAGCGGGAGCCGGCTCGGCAGCTTTCGCCGCAGCCTGCTCGACGCGCGCTTCGGCACGTGCCTTTTCTTCCTCGGCAGCGCGGGCGCGCGCGGCTTCGTCGCGGCGGCGATTGTCCTCGAGCGCGTTCATGCGCGCCTCTTCGGCCTCGCGCAGCAACTGCGCCTGGCGTTCCTGACGTGACATCAGGCTGTCATTCTCGCTGGCGCGGGGCGCGGCGGGCTTCGGAACGGGCGCAGGGGCCGGAGCGGGCGCGGGTGCGGGCGCCGGAGCGGCCTCGACCTCTTCGACTTCGACCGGCGCGGCTTCGCCCGGACGACCGATGACGCGGCGACGCTTCACCTCGACCACGACCGTATTACGGCGGCCATGGCTGAATTGCTGCTGCACCTGTCCGGCCTCGACCGTCCGCTTCAGCCCCAGGGGCTTGCGGGTAAGGGTCGGTTTGTCCTGTTCGTCACTCATCGAAAACCATCATTCCTTCAAAACGCGTCCGAAGCGGCGGTGCCAGCTGGCGCCGTCCCTGTTTTTTCCTCGCCGACGGGCGACGGGGCATGCGGATCGGAATCGCGGTTGGCCGCGTCCCTACTCCATCCTGTGAAAAACTGCCAGCGGCTCAAATGCGCCAGCACCCGGTCTGCTGCACGGGCATCGGTCAACGCCAGATGCACCGCATTCTCGCGCCCCAATGCCATAGATAGGGTGCCGCGGTCCACCGGCAAGACCCGGCCCTCGCGGCCCGACCCTTCATCATCCTCACCGACGCGCCATGCCTGCGCCAGCTTCTTGCGCCCGTCCTCGCCCGCATCGCTGGCATGAAGGAGCAGGCGGACCTGGCCCTTGCGCGCCGCAGTTTCGATCTTTTCATTGCCGCTGAGCAAGGTGCCCGACCGCGATTCGAGCCCCAGCCGGTCGAGCGTCGCGCGCTGAAGCTGCGCCTCGATGCGCGCACCGAGATCATCGGGAATCGTGAAATTGCCGTCCTGCAGCGCGCGCGCGAGCCCGCCCTTGAGCTTGCCCTTCGACTGCGCGACCTCAAGGTCAGCGCGCGATACGCCGATCCACGCCCCGCGTCCTGGCGCCTTGCCATGGACGTCGGGCGCAATCGTGCCGTCGGGGCCAAGCGCAAGGCGCACGAGCTGCCCCGCCGGCGAAACCTCGCCGGTGATCACACAGCGCCGTTCAGGCACATGCTGGCCGCGCCCCTTTGCGCGGTCGGTTTCGGTCAGCTGATCATTGCGCGGGGTCCGCATCGGCGGCCTCCCCGGCTTGCGGCGCTTCAGCAGCCGGTTCGTCTTCGAACCAGTGCGCACGCGCCGCCATGATGATCTCGTTACCCTGTTCTTCGCTCAGGCCATATTCGCCCAGCACGCCGCCCTTGTCCTCGGCGCGTTCGCTGCGCGGCGGACCGCGGCGGTTGTCGGTGCGCTTCTTGGCGATCAGTTCGTCGGTCGCAAGGTCGGCGAGGTCGTCGAGCGTCTTGATCCCGGCCTTGCCGAGCACGACGAGCATCGCTTCGGTCAGGTGCGGGATATCGGCCAGAGCATCCTCGACGCCAAGTTCGCGGCGCTGGGCGCGCGAGGCTTCCTCGCGGCGTTCGAGCCCTTCGGTCGCGCGGCTCTGCAGCTCCTGCGCCAGTTCCTCGTCGAAGCCTTCGATGCCCGCGAGTTCGTCGATGCCGACATAGGCGACTTCTTCGAGCTCGCTGAAGCCTTCGGCGACGAGCAGCTGCGCGAGCGTTTCGTCGACGTCGAGTTCTTCCTGGAACATCGTCGAGCGTTCGACGAATTCGCGCTGGCGCTTCTCGCTCGCGTCGGCCTCGGTCATGATGTCGATCTGGCTGCCGGTCAGCTGGCTCGCAAGACGGACATTCTGGCCGCGGCGGCCGATGGCGAGCGACAGCTGGTCGTCGGGAACGACGACTTCGATGCGGCTGTCATCCTCGTCGATGACGACGCGCTGCACCGTCGCCGGCTGGAGCGCGTTGACGACGAAGGTCGCGGTGTCTTCGGACCAGGGGATGATATCGATCTTTTCGCCCTGCATTTCCTGCACGACCGCCTGCACGCGGCTGCCCTTCATGCCGACGCAGGCGCCGACGGGGTCGATCGAGCCGTCATAGCTGATCACACCGATCTTCG
>NZ_DASWTD010000542.1:0-3144 GCF_036402335.1 Sphingopyxis sp.
TTGGCATGGTACGTCCCGACATCATCCAGTTTCACGGCAGCGAAACGCCCGAGTGGCTGGCGGTGGTCAAACGGCTGGTCCCCGCAGAAATCTGGAAAGCCATCGGCCTGAAAGATGCGGGCACGCTCGAGCGAATGCAGAAATATCGCGGCATTGCCGACCGTATCCTCTTCGATGCTCCCGCTGCGGCACTTCCCGGCGGAACCGGCACGCGCTTCGACTGGTCGCTGCTTAAAAACCATCGCCATACAATGGACTGGGGAATCGCCGGCGGTCTGACGCCCGAGAATGTCGCGCAGGCGATCGCCGAAACCGGCGCGCCGCTCGTCGACGTCTCGTCGGGAGTCGAAAGCGCGCCGGGCGTGAAGGATGTGGACAAGATCGCCGCTTTCCTTAAAGCCGCCGGTCGATGACAGACTTACCCAACAGCCTCCGCTCCGGCCCCGACGCGCGCGGCCATTTCGGCCAGTTTGGCGGCCGCTACGTCGCCGAAACGCTGATGCCGCTGATCCTCGACCTCGAACGCGAATATCGCGCGGCACAGCGCGACAACGCCTTCAGGGCCGAATTCGACTATTTGCTCGAACATTATGTCGGCCGCCCGAGCCCGCTCTGGTTTGCCGAACGGCTGACCGAACATCTGGGCGGCGCGAAGATTTACCTGAAGCGCGAGGATCTCAACCATACCGGCGCGCACAAGATCAACAATTGCATCGGTCAGATCCTGCTCGCCAGACGCATGGGCAAGACGAAGATCATCGCAGAGACCGGCGCGGGCCAGCATGGCGTCGCGACCGCGACCGTCGCGGCGCTCTTCGGCCTGCCCTGCACGATCTTCATGGGTGCGGTCGACGTCGCGCGCCAGCAGCCCAACGTGTTCCGCATGAAATTGCTCGGCGCCGAAGTCGTCGCGGTCGAGAGCGGCGCGAAAACGTTGAAGGACGCAATGAACGAGGCGCTGCGCCACTGGGTCGCGAACGTCCACGACACCTTCTACATCATCGGCACAGTGGCGGGGCCGCACCCCTATCCCGAGCTTGTCCGCGATTTCCAGTCGGTGATCGGCGACGAAGCTCGGACACAGATACTCGAAGCCGAGGGCCGCCTCCCAGACATGCTGATCGCACCCGTCGGTGGCGGATCGAATGCGATCGGGCTGTTCCATCCGTTCCTCGACGACGAGGGTGTCGAGATCGTCGGTGTCGAAGCTGCTGGTGAAGGCCTCGATGGCAAGCATGCCGCGAGCCTCGCGGGCGGGCGCCCCGGCATCCTCCACGGCAACAAGACCTATCTGCTGCAGGATGATGACGGCCAGATCACCGAGGCGCACAGCATCTCGGCGGGTCTCGACTATCCGGGCATCGGACCCGAACATAGTTGGCTGCACGAAATCGGCCGCGTGCGTTACGAGCCCGTCACCGATGCCGAAGCCCTCGCCAGTTTCCAAAAGCTGACCAAGCTCGAAGGCATCATTCCCGCGCTCGAAAGCGCGCACGCGATCGCCGCCGCCGAACGCATTGCGCCGACACTGGGCAAGGACAAGATCATCATCGTCAATTGCTCGGGTCGGGGGGACAAGGACATCTTCACCGTGGCCGACGCCTTGGGAGTTGCATTGTGAAGCCCGGTCAACGTCGCGCGCTTATCGTATTTGTAATCGCAGCCGCCATTCAGGCGCTCGGTTTCCCGCTGATCAGCAGGATTTTCGGGCTCGGCGACCGGTTCCAGTCGCCGTCGTGGGTCGTCGTCGTGCTCGTGTCACTCATGTTCGTGTGGCTCGACAAGGCCGCAAATCAGAAAAAGTCGGCCGAATGACCCGCTTCGCCGCCGCCTTCGCCAAGCCGCGCCCGGCCCTCGTCGCCTTCATCACCGGCGGCGATGGTGACACCGCCGCGAACCTCGACGCGCTCGTCGCCGGGGGCGCCGATGTCATCGAGCTCGGCATGCCCTTCACCGATCCGATGGCCGACGGTCCCGCGATCCAAGCCGCGAACCTGCGCAGCCTCGCGAAGGGGACGACGACCGCCGACCTGTTCGCGATCGCCGCTGCCTTCCGCGCACGCCATCCCGAAACCCCGCTCGTCCTGATGGGCTATGCCAATCCGATGACGATCCGTGGCGCCGACTGGTTCGCCGCCGAATGTCAAAAGGCCGGCGTCGATGGTGTGATCTGCGTCGATATCCCGTCAGAGGAGGATGCCGAACTCGGCCCCGCGCTCCGCGCCGCCGGCGTCGACCTGATCCGCCTCGCCACCCCGACAACCGACGCCGCGCGCCTGCCCGACGTGCTGAACGGCGCGGGCGGCTTCCTCTATTATGTCTCGGTCGCGGGTATTACCGGGCTCCAGCAGGCCGCGCAGGCGAGCATCGAGGATGCCGTCGCGCGCCTGAAGGCCGCGACCGCCCTGCCCGTCGCGGTCGGTTTCGGCGTGCGTACGCCGGAGCAGGCCGAAAAGATCGCGCGCGTTGCCGACGGCGTCGTCGTCGGTTCGGCCTTTATCGACATCATCGCCGAATATGGCGATGCCGCCGCGCCGCATGTCGAAGCCTTCACCCGTACCCTTGCCGATGCTATCCACGGCGCAAAGGAGATCGCCGCATGAGCTGGCTCGACCGCGTTCGCAACGCCCTGCCCTTCACCGCCAAGCGCGATACCGCCGACAATCTCTGGCACAAATGCCGCCAGTGCCAGCAGATGGTGTTCGTCAAGGAGTGGGAAGACAATCTCAACGTCTGCCCGCGCTGCGATCATCACGACCGCATCGGCGCCACCGAACGTTTCGCGCAGCTGTTCGACGGCGGGCTCCACGAGATGATTGCCGCCCCCGCGGCGCCCGAGGATCCGCTGAAATTCCGCGACACCAAGAAATATGTCGACCGCATCAAGGCCGCGCGCGCGCAGACGGGCGACCGCGACGCCTACCAGAACGCCGCGGGCAAGATCGACGGCAAACCCGTCGTGATCGGCGTCCAGGATTTCGCCTTCATGGGCGGGTCGATGGGCGTCGCGGTCGGCGAAGCCTTTGTCGCCGGGGTCGAACAGGCGATCAAGCGCCGCACGCCCTATATCGCGATCACCGCTGCGGGCGGTGCGCGTATGCAGGAAGGCACGCTGTCGCTGATGCAGATGCCGCGCGCCACAGT
>NZ_DASWTD010000543.1:0-3581 GCF_036402335.1 Sphingopyxis sp.
GGTGAAACCCTTCTCCGCCGGCCTGCGAACCAATCTCGTCGTGACGACCGACCGGCGCGTCTATCGGCTCGAGCTGGCGAGCCGCTCGGCGGGCGCGATGGCCGCGCTCTCGTGGAGCTATGCCGAGGACGAACTGATCGCGCTGCGGCAACGGCAGGATGCGGCGATCGCAGCGGCACCTGTCGCGGCAGGGCTGGAACTCGACAGTCTCAATTTCGCTTATGCGATCTCGGGCGACAAGCCCGCCTGGCGGCCGCTGCGCGCCTTCGACGACGGGCGGCAGACCTACATCGAGTTCGCACCGAGCATCGCGGTCGGCGAGGCACCGCCGCTGTTCATCCTCGGCGACGACGGCGAAGCCAGCCTCGTCAACTATCGCGTCGCGGGCCGCTACTATGTCGTCGACCGGCTCTTCGCCGCCGCCGAACTCCGGCTCGGCGGGAAGAAGCAGAAGATCGTGCGCATCACCGCAGGCCAGGCGACGCGGGGGAGGGGGCAATGAGCGCGACTGATGTCCCGCCCGGCGGCGCGGTGCCGGCCAAGGCCGATCCCGAAACGCTGGCGCTCCGCGCCGCGCCGATGCGGGTCACCCGTTTCCGCCGCGGCGCTGTCGTCGGCATCGCTGCTGCCAGCTCTTTAGCGATTGCCGGGGTCGCTTGGCTGGCGCTGAAACCCACAGGCCTCGGCCTGGTCGTGGCTGCCGACGACGCGCAGCCCGGCGCGAAGGCCCCGCCCGATGCGCTCGCGGGGGCGCCTGCCAGCTATGACGACGTGCCGAAGCTCGGCCCACCGCTTCCGGGCGACCTCGGAAGGCCTATCCTCAATCATCGGCGCGGGATCGCAGAGGATGCAGGCCCTGTGGATTCCCTTGCGGATGCAGACCGGCGGGCGGCGCAGGACGCCGAGGCCGAGCGCCAGCGCCGCGCCGCCGGGATCCTTGCGGCGCGGGAATCCGGCGTGATGCTGCCGCTGGCAGGAAAGAGTATCGCCGCCCCCCCACCTGTAATCGTCCCGGACGACATCGCGGTCGCTCAGCCGGCGGCAGCGGCGACGGAGCGCGATCCCGGCGGACAGCTGCGCAAGAATGACCTCGTCGGTCGCACCAATCGCGACGACGACGTAAACCCGCACCGGTTGGCGCCGGCTGCCTCACCGTATGTCCTGAGCGCCGGGAGCGTTATCGCCGCAAGCCTGATTACCGGTCTCGATTCCGATCTGCCCGGGCTGGTCACGGCGCAGGTCACCGAAAATGCCTGTGACAGCGTGACGGGACGGACGGTGCTGATCCCGCAGGGCTCGCGCCTGATCGGCCGCTACGACAGCGTCGTGGCTTTCGGGCAGAGCCGAGCGCTCGTGGTCTGGCAGCGCATCGTCCTTCCTAACGGCTCTTCCATCCGCATCGACAATGTGCCGGCGACCGATACGCAGGGATATGCGGGGTTATCGGACCGGGTCGACCGGCATAGCTGGCAGCTTCTCAAGGGCGTCGCTCTTTCGACTCTGCTCGGTGTCGGGACCGAGATAGGGTTCGGAAGCGGCGAAACCGACCTAGTGCGTGCGCTTCGCGAGGCGGCGCAGCAAAATGGCGCGCGCGCCGGCGACCAGGTCGTCGGGCGGTCGCTCGACATCCAGCCGACCTTGCGCGTGCGCCCGGGCTGGCCGCTGCGCGTCGTCGTCCACAAGGATATCCTGCTGGCGCCGTGGCAGGGCGGGAATAAAGTCGATGGCTGACTTGAAACTTCCGCGACTCCCCGACCGGACACCCATCCGATTGACAATAAGCGTCATGCCAGATCTCCATGCGGCACTCGTTGAATATGCGGCCGCATATCGGGAGGCTTATGGCAAGGAGGAGCCGGTAAGCGACCTGGTCCCGGCCATGCTGGAAGCCTTCCTTGCCAGCGACCGCGCCTTTGTCCGCGGCAGATCGCGATGATGCGGAAGCCGCCTCTGTCTACTGGTCCTGTTTCAGATTGTTCGGCGCATGTCGATGCGGCTGGGCTGGAGCCGATCTGCGTCCGGATCGCGACGGCGGTAGAACTCACCGGCATCGGCCGCTCGACGCTCTATGAGCTCATCGCCGCCGGCGAGATCGAGACGGTCAAGGTGGGGCGCTCGACCTTCATCCGGTACGACAGCCTGAAGCGGCTGTTCGAGAAGCACTAGCTTCCCTGCCAGGCCGGCAGGTTCGTCGGTCTTCCGCGACGAAAATCGACGTAGATGACATTCCCGACGTCGCGGAGGGCGTCGAGATGGTCGGACCACCATTGGGCCATTCGTACCCGCTCGTCCCAATAGCTCGCCCGATTATAGGCGGTGCGGACGGGGTCAGGATCACAATGCGCCAGCGCCCGCTCGATGGCGTCCGGATTCCATAGGCTGCTCTGGTTCAGCAGCGTGCTGGCCATCGCCCGGAAGCCGTGAGCGGTCATCTCGTCGCCTTCGTAGCCGAGCCGACGCAAGGCGTTATTGAGATTGTTCTCGCAGATGGGTTGCTGCCAATTGTGCAGAGCAGGGAAAAGAAAGCGTCCCGGATTGCCGATCGTCCGCAGCTGTTCGAGAAGCGCGAGTGCCTGTTTCGACAGGGGCACGGCATGGGGCCGTCGCATCTTCGTCCGGGTCGCCGGTATCGTCCAGACCGCCTCCTCGAAATCGATGTCGCTCCACTCGGCGGTGCGCAACTCGCCCGGTCGCAGGAAGACATGCGGCGCAAGCTGCAGCGCAATTCGCGTTTCCGGGCGTCCGGTGTATCGATCGATCGCTCTTAGCAGTTCGCCGACATGCCGCGGATCGAGTATCGCGGCTCGGTGGGTCACTTTCGGAACAAGTAATGCGCCGCGGAGCACCTCGGCATGATTGTGCTCGGCGCGCAGGGTCGCAATCGCGAATCGGAAGATACGCCCGGCAAACCCCCGCGTCCTGACGGCGGTTTCGTGGTGGCCGCGGCGCTCGATCGCCTTGAGAGCCGAGAGGAGGTCGTGCGGCGATACACCGCCGATCGGCATGTCCCCGATATGCGGGTCGAGCAGGTCAAGAAACCAGCGGAGCTTGGCGAGGGTAGCCGGCGCTTTTCCTTCGGCCTGCATCTTGGCGATATATTCGTCGGCGACAGCGCGGAAGGTGGCTCGGCATGCCGCGATGATCTCAGGGGTTTGGTTTCTCTTCGCGACCGCGGGATCGATCCCGGCCGCGAGCTGATCGCGGACGTCGAAGCATTTCGCCCGGGCAGCCCTCAGTCCCACGCCCGGATATTTGCCGAGCGACAGCCGCCGCTCATGACCATAGAGGCGGTATCGGAAGCGCCAAAGACGCGAGCCGTTGGGCTGGATCAGCAGGAATAGTCCATTCCCGTCATAGACCTTGTACGGCTTGGCGCGTGGGCGGAGCAACTGGATCTGGCGGACGGACAACATCGGCATCACCTCAACTGTTGGTTGACGATGGTCGGATGCTGCGCCCCCTGCGGCACGGGGGCAAGAGGTTGCGATCAGTGCCAAGCTGCCTGATAAAATCGTTTATTTTCAATGAGTTGGCTGGTGCCGCTTACAGGACTCGAACCTGTGACCCCATCATTACGAATG
>NZ_DASWTD010000544.1:0-4135 GCF_036402335.1 Sphingopyxis sp.
GGCTGTAAAAGCTGTCGCCCCAGCGAAAGCTGGGGCCCAGACGATGCATGCAAATTCGGTGCGGTCGACGAGGCCGCTTGGGCCCCAGCTTTCGCTGGGGCGACAGTGAGAGGAACGAGAATGAAACTGGATTCGAGCATCGCGGCCATCGTCACCGGCGGCGCATCGGGCCTCGGCGAGGCCACCGCGCGCGCGCTCGCAGCGAAGGGCGTCAAGGTCGCGATCTTCGACCTTCAGGCCGAAAAAGGCGAAAAGGTCGCGGCCGACATCGGCGGCGTGTTCTGCGAGGTCAACGTCACCTCGGACGAGAGCGTCGACGCGGGCTTCGAGAAGGCACGCGCCACACATGGGCAGGAGCGCATCCTCGTCAACTGCGCGGGCACAGGCAACGCGATCAAGACCGCGAGCCGTTCCAAGGAAGACGGCAGCATCAAGCATTTCCCGCTCGATGCGTTTAACTGGGTGATCCAGATCAACCTCGTCGGCACCTTCCGCTGCATCGCCAAGTCGGCGGCAGGGATGATGACATTGGAGCCGATGGAGGACGGCGAGCGCGGCGCGATTGTCAACACCGCGAGCGTCGCGGCGGAGGACGGGCAGATCGGCCAGGCCGCCTATTCGGCGTCCAAGGGCGGCGTCGTGGGCATGACGCTCCCTATCGCGCGCGACCTGATGGGCGAAGGAATTCGCGTCAACACCATCCTGCCCGGCATCTTCGATACCCCGCTGCTCGCAGCGGCACCGCAGAACGTGAAGGACGCCCTTTCGGCCTCTGTCCCCTTCCCGAAGCGACTGGGGCGCCCGACGGAATATGCCAATCTCGCGCTCACCATGATCGAGACGGGCTATTTCAACGGCGAGGACGTGCGCCTCGACGGCGGCATCCGCATGGCGCCCAGGTGAGCAATCCTCTCCTCCCGTAAGCGGGAGGGGCCGGGGGTGGGCCCTTGTCTACCCTCAAAGCAAGCCCTCCCCTAACCCCTCCCGCAAGCGGGAGGGGAATCTGGAGTCCCCATGAAACTCTTCCTCGGCAACAAGGCCTATTCGAGTTGGAGCCTGCGCGGCTGGCTGGCGGTCAAGCATAGCGGGCTGCCGTTCGAGGAAGTCACCGTCCCGCTCTACGACGAGGATTGGTCGAACCGGCGCGAGGGCGACGAGTTCGCGCCGTCGGGCGGCAAGGTCCCGATCCTGTGGGACGGCGACGATATCGTCGTGTGGGACAGCCTCGCGATCATCGACTATCTCAACGAAAAGACCGGCGGGACGAAGGGCTTCTGGCCCGAGGACATGGCTGCGCGCGCGATGGCGCGCTCGATGGCGGCCGAAATGCATTCGAGCTTCGCCGCGCTCCGCCGCAACCACAGCATGAACATCCGGCGCATCTATCCGCCCGCCGAGCTGCTGCCCGAAGTGCAGGCCGACGTCGTGCGCATCTTCCAGATCTGGGCCGAGGCGCGCGCGCGCTTCGGCGGCGAAGGCGATTATCTGTTCGGCAAATGGTCGGCGGCCGATATCATGTTCGCCCCCGTCGTGACGCGCTTCGTTACCTATTCGATCCCGCTGCCGCGCTTTGCCGCCGCCTATGCGCAAGCGGTGATCAGCCATCCGTGCATGCAGGAATGGATCGGCGGCGCGCAGGCCGAGGACTGGATCATCGAGAAGTTCGAAGGGCCCGTCGAGGGCTGAGCGGCCCATGAACGGCCTGTTCAGGACATGTCGCGGGAAAGCCGCTATAATGGCCCGCATGCCCAAATATTTTCTCGCGGCCGTCGCCGCCCTCGCCTCTCTCTCCGTCACGGCCGACCTGGCGGCTGCCGACCAAGCGAGCGGCTGGGAAATCGGACCGATCATCCGCGGGAAAAATCTTTCGCCCGGGATGCCCGCGCGCCCGATGCCCACGCGCGGTGGCTGGTATTTCGATTTTCCCGTGGGCAGCGCCGCGGCAGGGCATGTCCATTATGTCACGGGCCGCACCGGGGCGCTGGCGGGCACGTCACGCATCGTGATGCGCTATCGCATCGATGCCGAGCCCGGCACGCGGTTCGTCGCGCAGGAAAACCCTCGTGCGCCCGCGACCGTATCGATCTATCTGCAGCGGCGCGGCGACAATTGGACCGGGCGGGGCCGCTACCAATATTATCGTTGGTACGCCCCCGTACCGACGGTCCGCGAACTTGCCCCGGGCGAGCATGAAATCAGCGTGCGGCTCGACGATCCCTATTGGATTTCAGTAGCCGGCCGCAACGCCATCAAGACGCCGGGGGCGATGGAGGACGCCATCGGCGATCTCGATCGGATCGGCCTGGTCTTCGGCACCACGGCCCACCGGGGGCACGGCGTCTTCGCGACACGCCCGGCGCGCTTCACCTTGCTGAGTTTCGAGATACGCTAGGGGATGCGTCGCGTCGGATAGGGTGTGCCGTCCTTGTGGAAATAGCCATCGGGCGTGAAGATCATGTCGATGTCCGAATAACCGCCGCCGGTATCATATTTCTTGCCGCCGCCGAGCGCGACGAAGACGCAGTCGGCATCCGATTCGTTGATCAGGTGATGGCCGTTGGTGCTGCCCTTGGGCCACACCGCGATATCGCCCGCGCGCATCGGCCAGCGGCCGTCGTCCTCGACCAGCACCGCCTCGCCCGAAATCATCACCAGCATTTCGTCCTCGCCGTCGTGCCAGTGGCGCTGCGACGACCAGGCACCGGGTTTGAGCACGACATGGCTCGCGGCGAAATCGCCGAGGCCCGTCGGCGGCGCGAGGCGGCGGTACCAGCGCCCCTGCACGGGCGCGTCATAGGGCGCAGGATAGCCGGTGGTGTTGGTTTGCGGGATCGTGTCGAGATCGAGCTTGGGCATGACAGTCCTCGTGGAGTTTGTTCTACCTTTGTTTCGCACAAAGATGGCACGATGCAAAGCCTCGACTTGCGCGCGCGCGAGGGAGTAAGGGAGCGGCATGAGCATCACTGTCGATCCCGTAAAACTCGCCAGGGCGTTGATCGCCGCGCCGAGCATCACCCCCGCCATGGGCGCCGTGTTCGACGTGCTGGAGGCGGCGCTGACCCCGCTCGGTTTCACCGTCGAGCGCTTTATCGACGGGATCGAGCCCGACGGGCCGGTCGAGAATCTGCTCGCGGTGCGCACCGGCAAGGGGCCGAAGCATTTCGGCTTTGCCGGGCATCTCGACGTCGTGCCGCCGGGCGTGGGCTGGACCGGCGACGCGTTCGCGCCCGAAATCCGCGGCGAGCTGCTCTACGGGCGCGGCGCGGTCGACATGAAGGGTTCGATCGCGGCCTTCGTCGCCGCGGCGGCCGCGACGCCGGCCGAGGCGGGCACGATCAGCCTGATCATCACCGGCGATGAGGAGGGCCCCGCGATCTTCGGCACGCGCGCGCTGATGGAGCATATGGACGCGCGCGGGGTGAAGCCCGACATGATCGTCGTCGGCGAGCCCACCTCGGTCAACCGGTTGGGCGACATGGTGAAGATCGGGCGGCGCGGGTCGGTGAATATCTGGATCGACGTGCCGGGGACGCAGGGGCATGTCGCCTATCCGCACCTGGCCGACAATCCGATCCCCAAGCTGGTCAAGATATTGGCGGCGATCGACGCGATCGTGCTCGACGCGGGTAACGACTGGTTCCAGCCATCGAACATCGAATTCACCGATATCGAGGTCGGCAATGGTGCAACCAACGTCATCCCCGCCTCGGCGCGCGCGCGGCTGTCGATCCGCTTCAACGACGCGCAGAAGGGCGCCGACCTGGTCGCGACGATCGAGCGGATCGCGCACGAAGTCGAACCCAACGCGAAGATTGTTGGCAAGATTTCGGGCGAAGCCTTCCTGACGCCACCCGGCGACCTGTCGGCGCTCGTCGCCGAGGCGATCCATGCCGAGACCGACATCACGCCCGAAATGTCGACGACTGGCGGCACGTCGGACGCGCGCTTCCTTCATGCGCTGTGCCCCGTGGTCGAATTCGGGCTGACCAACGCCACGATGCACAAGCTCGACGAGGCGGTGGCGGTGGCGGATCTCCACACGCTGACCGCCATCTATCGCGGCATATTGATGCGCGCCTTGGCGGGCTGAGAATATCTCACGCAAAAGCGCAAAGTCGCCAAGAGGAAGAATCTC
>NZ_DASWTD010000545.1:0-3949 GCF_036402335.1 Sphingopyxis sp.
CAGATTCTGATTCTGGTCCGGCGGCCGAAGTCGCTTTTCGGGCGAGCTGAAACCGCCGCCCGGCAAAGCCAGCGACCGCGCGCCGGCATCCTTTTCCCAGTCGACCCCCCACGAACCGACGACCGTCAGCACGCTCGCCGCGGCCTTCTGGTCATAGTGCAATTTGACCTCGTCGACCGTCTGCCAGGTGTTGCCGACCAGTTGCTGTCGCAGCCCCGTCAGCAACTGGTCGGCGCTGAGCCCCGACAGCTGCGCCTGTTGTTGCAGGCCCGCGATCCCGCGGGTGATGGTCGTGTTCGTCACGCGCGCGGGCCGATCGAAACCGGCGCGCGCGTCGATCTCGTACAGGCTGATCTCGTCCGGCCGGCCGGCCGGGCGCCACTCGCGCTTTTCCAGATTGCTGCCTCGCGCACCGAGCGGCAGGACCCAGCGATAGTCGATTACCGGATCGGATGCGGGCGCTGCGACCGGCGGCAGCGTGCCATCCAGCCAATAGATCTTGCCGTCGATGCGCGCGCGGACGAGGACATGATCGAACAGTCCGGGATTCGGCAATCGTTCGTCGAAGCCGTCGTCATTGCCCTGATTGTTGACGACGACGGCTTCGGCCTCGATACCCAGCTCGGCGAGCAGCGCGAGCAGCAGCGCGGTCTTGCCCTTGCAGTCGCCATAGCGGCGCTTCCAGGTCTCGTCGGCGGTGGCCGGCGTCAGGTTCCCGTTTCCGAGGCCGACATAGATATAGCGGACGTCCTGCTGGACCAGCTTGAGTGCGGCCGCCGCCTGGTCGAGCGGGCGAGGATGCGCCGACGAGATACGCCGCGCCTCCGCCTTGAGCGGCGAGCTTTCGGAAAGATGCGCGGCCTTGGCGTAAAGCGGTGCGAAATGCCGCGATACCGCGGCCCAGTCGGCGAAATCGCTGTACTCGACCAGCCGTTGCCACTGGAAGCGGGCGGGCGCATCCTTTGGCGGCGTCATCGCCCCCGGATTGTCGAACGGGAAGTCGACGCTGCGCTCACCGCGCCGCGCGACCGCCGCCATGTCCGGGGTCATCCTGAGGTTGGGCTTGTGGCCCTCGTCCCAGTTGAGCCCGAGGCGAAACCGGCCGGGCTGGGGGCTCGGCAACAGGAAGAGAATACCCGAGTCATTCCTTGCCATCGTGGGATCGTTCGACCGTGTGGTCAGGCCGACTTCGAGTTCGTCCCCGACACGCAGGTCAGGCACGCGCAGCACCGCCGTCAATACGCCGTCGAGTACCGCGGCTTCGAGCTGGTCCTCGCGGCGCAATATTTCGAAGGACGCGTTTTTGAGCACGTCGATCGCGGCACCGTCGCGATGGACATTGATCATATGCACCACCGGCGGCCCCGACACGGGGTTCCATGCGATCGAGATGTTGCCGAGTTGCAGGGCATTGGTGTGGAGGAGCCGCATCCGGTAGCCGAGATATTGCGCCTGTCCCTGATCGTCGAGATGGGCAACGACATCCTGCCGGCGGACAAAGAGCGTACCGCTCGCCCCCTCCGGAACCGGCATCAATTCCGACGGGACCACCCAGTCGGGCACCGGTCCCAGCCTGATCTGGCTATCCTCGGCTTTCGCCGACGCAGGCGCAAGCGCGAGCGCGAACAATATCCAACCCGTTATGCGCAATTTCAGTCCCCCCCGGCAGTTCCCGGTATCATGTCAAAAATGGGCCGGGACGCAAGACGTGCGCCGACAAAGCGCTGTCGCGACACTCGTCGAGCCATATGCGCCGTTGGTAGACAAGCGCACGAAATTTCATTATTGCGAACTATTCGCATAAGGACGGGCTGCACTTTGATCGCGGCGCGATTGGGGGGAGCCATGCCGGCCTTTATCTACCGGACGTCGTTCGCGGCGATCCTGTTGTCATCGACCACATCCCTGTCCGCACAGGAAGCGACGGGCGACGCGCCCGCCGCGGTACCGGTGGCCGCGAACGGCGCGCAGCGTTACACGCCAGCCGACTTCACGCGTTTCGCGCCGCGCACCGCGCTCGACATGGTCGAGAAGGTACCCGGGTTCCTGATCGTCACCGGGACCAACGGCGGGGATCGCGGGTTGGGGCAGGCGACCGAAAATGTTCTGATCAACGGCGAGCGCATCGCGAACAAGGCGACCGATGCGCGCACCGCGCTGGCGCGCATCACCGCAGCCGAGGTTGCGCATATCGATATCGTCGACGGCGCGGGACTGAATGTCCCCGGGCTGACCGGACAGGTCGCCAATGTGGTGCTGGTCGCAGGCGCAGGGAGCGGCGGGTTCAAGACGACGATCCGCTGGCAACCCGAATGGCGGCCGCGGCTCGAGGACAATTGGCTGAACGGCGAGATTTCGACGACGGGCCAGATCGGCGGCACCAATCTGACGTTGAGCCTGAAGAACGAGGCGCGGCGGCAGGGGCATTGGGGCCCCGAGCGGCGGTTCGACGCCGACGGCGCGCTGTCGTTCGTGCGCGACGAATTCGGGCGCTATAATGCCGACCAGCCGCGCCTGTCGGCTGCGCTTGCACGCACGGCGGGCAATGGCAACAAGTGGAATTTCAACCTCGGCGGCCAGCTGGTCCGGCTCGACGACCGGGTCATCGGGACGTCGGTCCAGCCCGGCGCCGGCGCCGTCGGCGAGCTGTTCCGCTTCACCGAGGACGAGCATAATTACGACATCGGCGGCGATTACGAGCTGGGGCTGGGCAAGGGACGGCTCAAGCTGATCGGGCTTTACCGGTTCGAGCACAGTCCCTTCGTCGACACCTTCATCGTCGATCGCGAAATCGGCGGACGCAGCGGCGAGCGGTTCAGCCAGACCGCCGACGAGGGCGAGTCGATCCTGCGCGGCGAATATAGCTGGCGCTCCGCGGGCGGCACCGACTGGCAGGTCGCGCTCGAGGGCGCGTACAACACGCTCGATGTCGATGCCGAATTCGCACGGCTGCAGGCGGACGGCAGCTTCCTCCCGGTGGCCTTCGGCGGCGAAAAGACCAGGGTCGAGGAAAAGCGCGGCGAGGCGTCGCTGACCTGGGGACGCGCGCTGGCATCCAATCTGACCGCGCAATTGAACCTGGGCGCCGAATATAGCGAGCTGACCTCGTCGGGGCCCGGCGGGCTGACGCGCCGCTTCGTCCGGCCGAAGGGCAAGCTGGCGCTCGCATGGAAGGTCGGACCGAAAACGACGATCAACTATCAGTTACAGCGGCGCGTCGACCAGCTCGACTTTTTCGATTTCGCCAGCTCGGTCGATGTCGCGAACGGGCAGGGGAATGACGGCAATGGCCTGCTCGTCCCGCCCGTGGTCAACCGCACCGAGCTCGAGTTCGTGCAGGACATGGGCGCGTGGGGCAATGCGTCGGTCGCTTTCGCCTATGCCTATGCGCAGGATCTGGTCGACCAGATCCCGCTGTCGGAAACAACCGAAGGACGCGGCAATTTGCCGCCCGCGCACCTGTATCGCATCAGTTCGAAGGCGACCCTGCTGCTCGACCGGCTGGGATGGAAAGGGGCACGGATCAACGGCGACCTGACTTGGCGGCGCAACCGCGTACGCGACCCGCTGACAAGCGTATGGCGCGACCAGAGCGAAGGGCAGGACTATATCGTCGACCTGAGCCTGCGCCACGATATCCCCGCCACGAACCTTGCGTGGGGCGCGGGTTATTTCGACGAACGATACAGCCCGAACCTGCGGCTCGGCGCGATCGAGCATGAGTTCACCGACGGGCCGTTCGTCACCGCCTTCGTCGAGCACAAGGACGTCGCAGGGTTCACCGTGAAGCTGTCGTACCGCAATCTCGCGGGGATGAAGGACGGGTTCGACCGGACGGTGTTCGTCGACCGCCGCGACGGGCTGGTCGCGTTCAACGAACAGCGGTTGCGCAAGTTCGGACAGTTTTTCCAGCTGACGGTGACGGGGACGCTGTAGGTATCGCGACCGT
>NZ_DASWTD010000546.1:0-9869 GCF_036402335.1 Sphingopyxis sp.
TCCGCTCTAACTCGCTACCGACCTCGAAGACCGTTGCGAAGCCGGGCGCGTTCATGTTCGAAGACGAAAGCGCGAACAATTTCGAGGCGGGCCTCAAATACAAGGGGCGTAACGTCGCTTTCAATCTGTCGGTCTACCGCACCGATTACAAGGATCTTCAAGTCAATATCTTCGACGGCGGACTGAATTTTAATGTCCGCAACGCCGCGGGGGCCCGCACGCAAGGGGTTGAAGCCGACTTCCGCGCCGCTATTGCCGACGGACTGACGATCAGCGGCGCTGTCGCTTATCTCGACTTCAAGTTCACCAATTTCACCGACGGCCAATGCTATTATCTGCAAACGCCGGCCGCGAATGGCTTCTGCGACTATTCGGGCAAGCGCAACGCGCTCAGCCCCAAATGGTCGGGGAACCTCAATCTCGATTATACGACCCCCGTGACGGCGGACATGAAGGTCGCGTTCAACGTCAACGCCGACTTCTCGTCCTCCTATATCGCGTCGGCCAACCTCGACCCGCGCACGCATCAGGACGGCTATGTGAAGCTCGGCGCGCGGCTTGCACTGGCGCAGGTCGACGATCGCTGGGAGGTCGCGCTGATCGGCCGAAACCTCACCAACCAGCGCATCCTGCAGACGGCGAGCTCGATGCCGCTCGCGACGACGATCACGCGCAACGCCGGCAATGCCTATAACGGCATTGTCGACCGGCCGCGGACGATCGCCGTACAACTGACCGGGCGCTTTTGATGCCGCGGGGAGGGCGGTCGATGCCGTCCTCCCCGCCGCGGGTGCCAGCCTTGCCGCTGCATCGCCCTTGGTTTAGGGGCGGGTAGGGACAAGGACGGCTTATTTGAAACACGACCGCACGATCAGGGCCTGTTCGATCTGGCGCGCGCTCGATGTCGTCGGCGACGTGCCGGTCCTGTTGATCATGGAACAGACGTTCCTCGGGACTCACAGCTTTGATGAATTTGTCGCGCGCACCGGCCTTGCGCGGTCGGTCGTCAACGGCCGGCTCAAGAAGCTGGTCGAAGAGGATTGCCTCGCGAAGGTGCCCAGGAAGGGCGGGCGCGGCTTTCACTATGTGCTGACACAAAAGGGCCGCGACCAATTTCCCAACGGCCTGATGATGCTGCGCTGGCAGCATAAATGGGAAGCCGATAGCCGCGATTTCCAGGTCCGGCTTCATCACGCGACCTGTGGCCACGCGACCGAGCCGGTGCCGGCATGCGCGCATTGCCATGCAGAGATCGATCCGCGCGACGTCGACTGGCGCGAAGGCCCGGGGCTGGCGCAGGTCGTCCCGCATTACGAGCGCCGCCGCTTCAATGGCGAGATCGGCGCACGGCGCCCCGGTGGCCGCCCGCTCGTCGACACGATGATCGAATTGTTCGGCGATCGCTGGGCGACGCTTGTCGTCCGCGCGATGTTCACGCGCATCAACCGCTTCGACGATATCCAGCGCGACACGCTGATGGCAACGAACATCCTGAGCGGGCGGCTCGAACGGCTGGTGCGGCAGGGCATCTTGAAGACCGTACCCTATTCGACGCATTCCGACCGCGTCGAATATCGGCTGACCGCCAAGGGGCGCGACCTGTATCCGGTGCTCCTCGCGCTCCTGCAATGGGGCGACAAATGGTTTTCGGACGAGCGGGGGCCACCGCTGCTGCTGACCCATCGCCCGTGCGGTCACGACCTCCGGATGGTCGCGGCGTGCAGCCATTGCGGCGACGAACTGCAGCTGTCGAACAGCAGCTTTACGATCGAAACGACCGGTGGCGGTGAGGGCGCCGCGTGACATTGCGCTTTTCAGCCCCTATATGCGCGGCATGCGGACGCTGATGCGCCTCCTGATCGGTTTGCTGATTTCCCTGTCCATCGGGCTGGGAAGCGTTGCGCATGCCGCCGAGGCGCCGGTGCCGGTCGCGGCGGGGGTCTGCGCCGAAGATGCCGGGCACACGCAGGGCGAACCCGCGAACGATCCCGACAAGATGGGACTCCACAATCACGGCGGCTGCCACGGACATCATCAGGTTGGCAGTCCTGCCGACGGCGACTTCGTGACGCACCTGCCGCTCCATAGTGTCAATTTCGCTGCCGGCCACGATTTCGTTCCGCAGTTGATTCCCGGCGCGAACCTGAGGCCGCCGATCGCCTGAACCAGCCCGCGCTGCCGGTCCAACCGGCGGCTGATTTTGGCTTGTTCAGGATAATCCCCAATGAAAGCATATATTGCGGCCGTTCTGGCCGTTCCGCTCTGTGCCGTTGCGGCGCAGGCGCAGACATCGCCTCCGTCCGCGGGCGGCGAGGTGCTGACCCTCGATGAAGCGCTCGCCGACGCCGGCGTGACCACGCCGCTGACACAGGCGGCCGAAGCCGGCGTCTGGGCCGCGCAGGCCGGGCGCGGCGTCGCCCGGCTCCGCCCCAATCCGTCGGTCAGTGTCGACACCGAAAATGCGCTCGGCACCGGACCCTACCGCGGTTTCGACGAATCGGACACGACCATCGCGTTCGCGATGCCGGTCGAACTCGGCGGAAAACGATCGGCGCGCATCGCGGTCGCCGACGCGCGGATCCGGCGTGCTGACATCGACCTCGCGGTCGCCGAGGCCGACCGGCGTCTTGCGGTGACCGAAGCCTATGTCGCGACGATCGCGTCGGAACGGCGGGCCGCCGTTGCCGAGGCGCAGGTCGCGGTTACGACCGAAAACCTGCGAATCGCGCGCGACCGGGTGATGGTCGGGGCGAATTCGCCGATCGACGAACAGCGCGCAGCGCTCGAACAGGTCCGCGCGACCACCGACGCCGAGACCGCACTGCGGACCGCCATCGCGGCGCGCGTGACGCTGACGCAATATGTCGGCGACGGCGCGCGGTCGGCGCTCGACCAGCGCTGGTGCGACGTTGCTGCGGCGACGCGGCAGGGGCCGGCGGCGCCGGTCGATGCGCGCGGAACGCTCGCGCTTGCCGCGGCGTCCGCCGATGCCGCGACGGCCGCGGCGGAGCTGCGGCTGGCCCGCAGCCAGCGCGCGCCCGATCTGACGCTGACCGCGGGGACGCGGCGGCTCGAGGCGAGCAATGATCAGGCGATGGTGTTCGGCGTCTCGCTGCCGCTGCCGCTGTTCAATGGCGGCAAGGCGGCGGTGACGCAGGCGGCGCGCGAGCGTGACCGCGCCGAGGCGCAAAGCCGGATCGCGCTGTTCGAAGCCGAGCGGGCGATCACGGCCGCCGAGGCGGAGCGCGATCGCGCCGCGACAGCGGTACGGGCGTCGGGCCCGGCACTGGCCGCCGCGACCGAAGCCGCGCGGATTGCGCGTGTCGGTTATGCCGAGGGCAAGTTCGACCAGCTCATCCTGCTCGACGCCGAACGGACCCTGCTCGACACGCGCCGCGCCGGAATCGACGCGCGCGCTGCCTATCACGATGCCGTCGCCCGCCTCGCGCGGCTGACCGCCAAATTGCCCGCCGAAGGGGGTGCACAATGAAAATGATATCGAACAACCGGGCGGCGTTGCCGCTCGCGCTCGCACTTGTTCTGGCGGGCTGCGGCCAGCAAGCCGCCGAGCCCGCCGCGAAGGCGGCCGAAAAGGAAGCCGAAACCGAAGGTGAAATCCATCTGACGGCGAAACAGATCGCCGCCGCGGGCATCGCGCTGGTTCGTCCGGCGACCGGCGGTGCGGGACTGCTCAGCCTGCCCGCGACGATCGAAAGCGACCCGCAGGCGACGCAGGTCGTTTCCGCGGCGATCGGCGGTCGCGTTGTCGCGCTGAACCGTAATCTGGGTGAGAGCGTCCGGCGCGGCGAAGTCGTCGCGGTGATCGAAAGCCGCGACGCCGCCGGATTGCGCGCCGAGGTCGAAGCGGCCCAGGCGCGTGCCGGCTTGGCGCGCTCGAACCTCGCCCGCGAGGAACGGCTGTTTGCACTCAAGGTCTCACCCGAGCGCGATCTGATCGCCGCGCGCACTGCGATGACCGAGGCGAACATCGCGCTTCGGCTTGCCTCGCAGCAGGTCTCGGCCGCGGGTGTCGGCGGCGGCGCGCTCAACCGCATCGGCGTCGTCGCGCCGATCGGCGGGCAGGTAACCGCGCGCAGCGTCGTGCTGGGCCAGACCGTGGCGCCCGATGCCGAGCTGTTTCGCGTCGCCAATCTTGGGCGCGTCGCGATCAATCTGTCGCTGACTCCGGCCGATGCCGGACGCATTCGCGTCGGCACCCCGGTCGAGGTCCGGGCGGGCGCGCGCACTGCTACCGCGCGTGTCCATTTCGTGTCGCCCGTTCTCGACGCCGCGACACGCCTCGTTCCCGCGGTCGCCATGCTCGAAAACGGCGGCGGCACCTGGCGCCCCGGCGAGCCCGTCACGGTCAACCTGCAGGTCGGTGCGTCGGGCGATGCCGTGAGCATACCCGACAGCGCGATCCAGACCGTCGAAGGCCGGACGAGCGTCTTCGTCCGGACGAAGGAGGGATTTCGCACCGTGCCGGTGATCGTCACGTCGCGCGTCGGCGGCATGGCCACCGTCACCGGGCTGTCGGGCCGCGAGAGCCTTGCGGGCGAGGGCAGTTTCACCCTGAAGGCGGAACTCGCCAAGGGCGAAGCCGAGCATGGGGGGCACTGACATGATCGCCTCCATCGTCAATTTCGCCGTCGCGCGGCGCTGGTTCGTCCTGCTCGTCACCGCCATTGCGACGCTGATCGGCGCCTGGGCCCTGAGCCGCCTGCCGATCGACGCCGTTCCCGACATCACCAACAATCAGGTGCAGATCAGCGCCCGCGCACCCGCATTGTCGCCCGAACAGGTCGAACGCCAGGTCGCCTTTCCGATCGAAACCGCGCTTGCCGGCATTCCCGGGCTTGAAAGCACGCGTTCGCTGAGCCGTAACGGCTTTGCTCAGGTCACCGCGGTGTTCACCGACGCGACCGACATCTATTTCGCACGGGCGCAGGTCGCCGAGCGGCTGCGCGATGCCGAACGGGCGTTGCCCGAAGGCGTCGACCCCGAAATGGGGCCGATCGCGACGGGGCTTGGCGAGGTCTTCATGTGGACGGTCCATATGGAGCACCGCAAGGACGACAAGCACAAGGCCGGCGAACCCGGAATGCAACCCGACGGCAGCTATATCACACCCGAGGGCGACCGCTTGGTCACCGATACCGAAAAGGCGACCTATCTGCGTACCGCGCAGGACTGGATCGTCACGCCGTTGCTCAAACCGATCCCCGGCCTCGCCGGTGTCGACACGATCGGCGGCTATGTGAAGCAATATCAGGTTGTGCCCGATACACAGCGGCTCGCGGCGCTCGGGCTAAGCCTGGGCGATCTCGCGCAGGCGCTCGAAGCGAACAACCAGGCGATCGGCGCGGGTGTGGTCGACCGTAACGGTGAAGGCCTCGCAGTCCGCTCCGACGCGCGCATCGGCGGCGCCGAACAATTGGCGCAGACGGTGATCGCGACGCGCGGCGGGGTTCCGATCCGGCTCGACCAGGTCGCGAGCGTGCGCACGGGACAGGCGATCCGCATGGGGTCGGCGTCCGAGAATGGCCGCGAGGTGGTCGTCGGTACCGCGATCATGCGCATCGGCGAGAACAGCCGCAACATCGCCGGGCTGGTTGCCGAAAGGCTGGAGGAGATCAATGCCTCGCTGCCAACCGACATCATTGTCCAGCCGGTGCTCGACCGTACCGGGCTCGTCGAGGCGACGGTCAAGACGGTCGCGAAGAACCTGACCGAGGGCGCGCTGCTCGTCATCGTCATCCTCTTCCTGCTGCTCGGCAATTTTCGCGCCGCGCTGATCGCGGCGCTCGTCATCCCGATCACGATGCTGCTGACGAGCTTCGGCATGCTCAAAGGGGGCGTCTCGGCAAATCTGATGAGCCTCGGCGCGCTCGATTTCGGGCTGATCGTCGACGGTGCTGTCATCATCGTCGAAAATACGCTGCGGCGTATCGGCGAGCGGCAGCATCAACTCGGCCGGACGCTTGATCGCGACGAGCGGCTCGGGGTAGTCGCCGCGGCCGCACGCGAGATGATCCGGCCGTCGGTCTACGGGCAAGCGATCATCATCCTCGTCTATGTCCCGCTGCTCACGCTGACCGGGGTCGAAGGGAAGACCTTCACGCCGATGGCGCTGACGGTGATCGTTGCGCTGGCGGCCGCTTTCGTCCTGTCGCTGACCTTTGTCCCCGCGCTGCTCGCGATCTGGCTGTCGAAGCCGGTCGAGGAGAAAGAGGGGCGGATCATGCGCTGGCTCGGCGCGCGATACGAACCGGGCCTCGACCGCGCGATGGGCAGGCCCCGCAAGACGATGTTCGCAGCATTGTTCGCGCTGCTGCTCGGTGCTGGGACCTATGTCACGCTGGGGCAGGAATTCCTGCCGCAACTCGATGAAGGCGACCTCACAGCGCAGCTGCTGCGCGTTCCGGGGACGTCGGTCGACCAGAGCCAGGCGATGCAGCTCCGCGCCGAACGCGCGCTTGCCGCGCTGCCCGAGGTGAAGTTCGTCTTTTCGAAGACCGGCACCGCCGAACTCGCGTCGGACCCGATGCCGCCGAACATCTCCGACACCTTCATCATCATGAAGAACCGGAAGGACTGGCCCGACCCGCGCCTGTCCAAGGCCGAACTGACGGCGAAGGTCGAAAAGGCGCTTGCGGGCCTGCCCGGCAATGCGTTCGAGATCAGCCAGCCGATCCAGATGCGCTTCAACGAGCTGATCGCCGGGGTGCGCGGCGATGTCGCGGTCAAGGTTTTCGGCGACAACAGCGATGCGATGGCTGCGACGGCGAACAGCATCGCGGCGGTCCTGCGCAAGACCGAGGGGGCGACCGATGTCCGTGTCGAGCAGACCGAAGGGTTGCCGATGCTCGATATCCGGCCGAACCGCGACGCGATGGCCAGCCTTGGCATCACCGCCGCGGCGCTGCAGGAAACCGTCGCGGCGGCGGTCGGCGGGCGCGATGCTGGGGTGATCTTCGAAGGCGACCGGCGTTTCGCGGTCACCATCCGCCTCTCCGACACCGCGCGCGCCGATTTCGCGGCGCTGGGGCAGGTGCCGGTGCCGACCCCGGGGGGCAGCTTCGTTCCGCTCGAAAGCGTCGCCGAGCTTGCTGTCGTCGATGGTCCGAACCAGATCAGCCGCGAAAATGGCAAAAGGCGGATCGTCGTCCAAGCCAATGTCCGCGGCCGCGACGTCGCGGGCGTTGTCGAGGATGCGCAAAGTGCAATACGTGAGCAGGTGCGCCTCCCCGCCGGCCAATATGTCGAATGGGGCGGGCAGTTCGAAAATCTGGCCTCGGCGCGCGACCGGCTCGCGCTCGTTGTCCCGGCCTGTTTCGCGCTGATCCTGCTGCTTCTCTACGGCGCTTTGGGAAGTGTGCGCGATGCGGCGATCGTCTTCACCGGCGTCCCGCTGGCACTCGTCGGCGGGATACTCGCGCTCGCTTTGCGCGGGATGCCCTTTTCGATCTCGGCGGCGGTGGGTTTCATCGCACTGTCCGGCATCGCGGTGCTCAACGGGCTGGTGATGGTGACATCGATCCAGCAGTTGATTGCCGAGGGCATGGCGCGCGCCGAGGCCGCAAAGGCCGGTGCGCTGGCAAGACTTCGGCCGGTCGTGATGACCGCGCTCGTCGCCTCGCTCGGCTTCGTACCGATGGCGCTCGCCACCGGTGCGGGGGCGGAGGTGCAGAAACCCCTTGCGACGGTCGTCATCGGTGGCCTGATCTCGGCGACGTTGCTGACCCTGTTCGTACTTCCGACGCTCTATGCGCGCTATGGCAGGCCGCGCGTTCGTGAGTCGGATATCGAAACTGCGCCCGCGGGCGCCGTGCCTTTGGGAGCATGACGATGGGACAGGATCACAGCCACGATCATGTCGCGGGCGCCAATACTCGTATGCTCGGTTGGGCCCTGGCGCTGACGGCGACCTTTCTGGTCGTGGAGGTGGCGGGCGGGCTGTATTTCAACAGCCTCGCCCTCCTGTCCGACGCCGGTCACATGCTCACCGACGTCGCTGCGCTCGCGATCGCGCTGCTGGCGATCAAGCTCGGCGCGAAGCCGCCCGACGACCGGCGGAGCTTCGGCTACCGCCGCGTCGAGATCCTCGCGGCGGTGTTCAACGCGCTGATGCTGTTCGCCATCGCGATCTATGTCTTCGTCGAGGCGGTCGAACGCTTCCGCGACCCGCAGCCGGTGCAGTCGTGGGGGATGATGGCGGTCGCCGCCGTGGGCCTTGTCGTCAACCTGATCGCGATGCGCATGCTCGCCGCGGGGAAGGAGGCGAGCTTCAACGTCAAGGGTGCCTATCTGGAGGTTTGGGCCGACATGATCGGTTCGGTTGGCGTCATCCTTGGCGCCATCGCAATCCGCTTTACCGGCTGGACGTGGGTCGATCCGGTGGTTGCCGTGCTCATCGGCCTGTGGGTGCTGCCACGGACATGGATATTGCTCCGCGGCACAATCAACGTCCTGCTCGAGGGCGTTCCCGACGGCGTCGACCTGGTCGAGGTCCGCGCTGCGGTAAAAGGCGTGTCAGGGGTCGCCGAGCTGCAGCGACTACAGGTCTGGTCGATCAGCAATCGTGACAATCAGGCAGTGGTGCATATTCTCGCCTCGCCGCGAGCCGATATTGCGGTCCTTCAACGCGGCGTCGCCGAAATGTTGCACGACCGGTTCGATATCGCCGCCTCGACGGTTCAGGTCGAACCCGCGCCGCTCAAGGCATGATCCGGCCTTCGTCGCGCCGGGGCATCGGCGCGACGAAGCGCAGGACAAGCGCCGACAGGGTGAGCCAGCCCGCCGAAGCGAGGATCGCGGCCGGCAACGAAGACAGGTCGGCGAGCAGCCCGAGCGTATAGGCGCCGAGCGCCATCGCGCCGAAGGTGACGGCTTGATAGATCGACAGGCAGCGGCCGAGGATTTCCTCGGGCGAGCGTAGCTGCATCGCGACGTTGAGCGTCGTCAGCGTCGACACCCACGCACCGCCGGCGACGAAGGCCGCGAGCATGACCCACGGCAGGTCGGCGGTGAGCGCGACCGGCAGCATCGCGGCGGCGAAGACGAGCGACGCGGCGGTTACCACCGGGTCGCTGCCCCAGCGTCGGCGCGCGGCGCCAATCCACAGCGCAACAAAGATCGACCCCGCGCCAAAGGCAGCGAGGCACAGCCCATAGATGATTTCGGTTCCGTGCAGCCGGTCGCGGACGAGCGACGGCAGCAGTGCCTGGAACCCCGCTGCGCCGAAACCGAAGACAAAGCCGCGGATCAGTACGCGGCGCACCGGATCCGAATGCGCACAGAACCGGATGCCCGCCGCGATTGCAGTCAACATCGGGGCGCGGCGCGGCGGGACGGTTTCGGGGTGCCAGCGTAGCAACACGACGATCAGCGCCAGATAGCTGAGCGCATTGAGCCCGAAGGCAGCCGCGGTACCGACAATCGCGACCAGCATCCCGCCGAGCGCCGGGCCGACGCTGCGCGCCAGGTTGAAAGCGATCGTGTTGAGCGCGATCGCCTGCGGCAAATCGCGTGGTCCGACCTGCATGCGCACCGAGGCCTGCCACGCCGGCCCGTTGAGTGCGGTCCCGCACCCGACCGCAAGCGTGAAGAAGAGCAGGGTGAGCGGAGTGATCGCACCGAGATAAGTCGTTAGCGTCAGCGCCGCCGAGACGATCAGCATTCCGGTCTGGGCAGCGAGCATCACGCGCCGCCGGTCGAAATTGTCGGCAATCGCGCCTGCGAAAATACCGAGCAGCATGATCGGGATCGTCGCGCCAGCCTGCACCAGCGCAATCAGCAGATGCGAACTGGTCAGTTCGGTCATCAGCCATGCAGCCGCGACGGACTGGATCATCGACCCCATGTTCGAC
>NZ_DASWTD010000547.1:0-2164 GCF_036402335.1 Sphingopyxis sp.
TTCGCGGCCGGCGCCGGCAACGGTTCCGGCAATGCCGTTCACCATCTTGGCGAGGTCGTCGAAAAAGCGGTTTTCGCTCTGCATGTTTAAATTCCTCCGTCGGGGTCTGTCCCCTTGCCGCTATCCTATCTGGGTGCTGGCGGCGGCGGGGACAAGGGTTTCGGCATCGGGATTGCGCTGGTCGATCTGGAAATTCAGCACCGCGGCAAAGGTCAGCCACGCCATATAGGGTATCAGAAGCCACGCGGCTGCCTTGCGGATCGGCAGAAAGGCAAGCGCGGTGGCGACCGTCACCATCAGGATGAAGATGATCAGGTAAAGCGCTGTCGAGACCTGATGCTGGCCGAAGAACAGCGGCGACCAGGCGAAATTGGCGATCAGCTGGACGAAAAACAGCAGCAGCGCGAAGCCGCGCCCTTTCGCGCCGCGCGCATGCAGGATCATCGCGAGCGACAGGCCGAGACAGACATAGAGGATCGGCCAGACGGTGGCGAACACCCAGCCTGCCGGGGTGATGGCGGGAAGGTCGAGCGCGTCGAACCAGCGATTGCCGTATCCGCTGTTCGACAACAGGCCCGAAAGGCTTCCGGCAAGGACAATCGCCGGAACGGTCACGAGCGCCCATCGCAAATAGGACATACGCAACTGGCCTTGGGTAGCAATCTCGCTCATTCGGCTGGTCCCCTGATTCTGCGGGGTCAAGGTGTTGCGGCTGACGCGTTCAGCGTCAAGCGGCTCGCTTCGTCGCAGCGATCAGAAATTCGACATTTCCTTCGGGGCCGGTGATCGGGCTTTCGACAAGGTCCTGCACGTCCCAGCCTTCGCCGGTCAGCCATCCCTGCACGTCGGCGCACACGCGGGCATGGACCGCCGCGTCGCGCACGACGCCCTTCTTGCCGACCTCGTGCCGCTCGGCCTCGAACTGCGGCTTGATCAGCGCGACCATGCGCGCGCCGGATTTCGCGAAGCCCATCGGTACCGGCAGCACCTTCGACAGCGCGATGAAGCTCGCGTCGCAGACGATCAGATCGACGGCTTCGGGGATATGCGCCGCGGTCAGGATCCGCGCGCTCGTCTGTTCGTGGACGATGACGCGTTCGTCCTGCCGCAGCTTCCACGCGAGCTGGTTGGTGCCCGAGTCCACCGCATAGACGCGCGCCGCGCCGCGGCTGAGCAACACGTCGGTGAACCCGCCCGTCGACGATCCGACGTCGATCGCGACCGTGCCGGTTACGTCCCAACCGAGGTGGGTTAGCGCATGGTCAAGCTTGATCCCGCCGCGCGACACCCACGGATGGTCGCGGCCCTTGACGCTGATTTCGGCATCTGCCGCGACCTGCTGTCCCGCCTTGTCGATCTTGCGGTCGCCGACAAAGGCGAGCCCCGCGAGGATCAGCGCCTGCGCACGCGTCCGGCTTTCGGCGAGGCCGCGGTCGACGAGCAACTGGTCGGCGCGCTGCTTCGCCATCACATCTCCCCCGTCATTGCGAGGAGCAAAGCGACGCGGCAATCCAGAGTTGCGTAAACCGCTCTGGATTGCTTCGCTTCGCTCGCAATGACGACGGAAAGGGTCATTTCTGCGCCTTTTCCGTCAGCAGGCCGGGGGTCAGTATCTGCGGCAGGATTTCGGGCTTGGCGGCGCCCGGCGCGTACCAGAGGTAGAGCGGCACGCTGTTGCGGCCATGCTCGGCGAGCGTGCGCGTGATAACCGGATCACCGTTGGTCCAGTCGCCGACAAGTGTGACGACACCCGCCTTGTCGAACGCGTTCTGCACCACCTCGCGGTTGATTGCGCCGGCCTCGTTCGCCTTGCACGACAGGCACCAGTCGGCGGTGAAATAGACGAACACCGGTTTGCCGGTCGCGCGTGCGCGCGCCAGCGCGTCGGGCGAGAAGGTAGACCCCGCCGCGCCAGTCGTGCGCTCGGCGTGGGCGACTTCGCCAACCGTGCCTGCGAGGCTGCCGACGAAGAGCAGACCGGCGGCGATCAGCAGCCACGAGCGGCGGTCGCCGCGCTGGATCGCGCCATAATGGGTGAGCAGGACGAGGGTCATGGCGACCGCGACCGCGGGCCATGCGAGCTGCGATCCGCTGCCGAGCTGGCGCCACAGCAGCCAGGCGAGCCCCAGCGCGGTCAGACCCATCGGCAGCGCCATCCATTTGC
>NZ_DASWTD010000548.1:0-6438 GCF_036402335.1 Sphingopyxis sp.
CCGCGACCGGCCGCTTCGCGCGCGTCCACGATCCCGAGGGCAACCCGATCGAACTCTGGGAGCCGCCGAAGGAATAAGCTGTTTGTCCGCTAACGCGGACGCAGCACCGGCCCGCTCCCCCACCCGGCCTCCCACAGAGTATCCTGGAATGGGAGGCCGGGTGGGGGAGCGGGCCGGTGCAGCCTTCGCCGTCAGGCGAAGAGTATCAACGTCCCTGGCTGCGCCAGCGCTTGACGACGCGCTCGAGGATTTCCGCCTCGCCGCCGGTTTCGCGCCACAGCTTCGAGAAGAGCGGATCGCTCGATGCGGGCCGCTTTTCCTCTTCGAGCGTGTCGAGATAGACGCGGATCGGGATCGCCACGCCTTCGCCGCAGACGATGCATTCGCGATTACGCAGCGCGGGGATCGAGTCGATGAAGCCGCGCGCGCCTTCGGGCATTGCCGCCTTCACGAAATGCTGGTCGCGCTCGTTGTTGAGACGCATCGAGATGATCGTGCCGCACTGCGACAGCACGCCTTCGGCAAGGTCCGACGGACGCTGGGTGATGAGGCCCAGCGACACGCCATATTTACGGCCTTCCTTGGCGATGCGTTCGAGGATCTTGCGCACCGCCTGCCCCTGTCCGGTGTCCTTCGACGGGATGTAGCGATGCGCTTCCTCGCACACGAGCAAGATCGGCCGCTGCGGCTCGCCGCGCGACCAGATCGCATAATCGAAGGTCAGGCGCGACAGCACCGCGACGACGACGCCGGTGATGTCCGACGGGACACCCGACACGTCGATGATCGAGATCGGCCGGCCGTCCGACGGCAGGCGGAAGATCTTGCCGAGAAAGCCCGTCATGGTGTCGGCGACGAGCATGCCCGAGAACATGAAATTATAGCGCGGATCGGCGCGCATTTCCTCGATCTTGCCCTTGATGCGCATGAACGGCGCCGACGAGGTCGCCTTGTCGAGCTTGCCCATCTCGTTCTGGAGGATGTTGAGCAGGTCCGAGAGCAGATAGGGGATCGGCGAGTCGACCGTGATCTTGCTCATCCCTTCGGCAAGCCGGTTCTTCGTGCGCGCCTGCAGCAGGCAGCGCGCGAGGACGTCGCAGTCGGCCTGCCGGTCGCGGCCTTCGGCGGTGACGAACACCTCGCAATGTTCCTCGAAGTTCATCAGCCAATAGGGCATCGCAAGATTGTCGACGTCGAACAAAGCGCCGGTGCCCTTGAACGCCGCCGAATATTCGCCGTGCGGATCAATCATCAGGATATGACCCTGCGGCGCGAGTTCGCAAATCTTGTGGAGGATTAGCGCCGCGCTCGTCGACTTGCCCGTGCCGGTCGAGCCGAGCAGCGCGAAATGCTTACCGAGCATCGCATCGACATAAAGCGACCCGCGGATATCCTTGGTCGGATAAACGGTGCCGATTTCGACATGCGCACGTTCGTCGGCGGCATAGATTTGCTTGAGATCGGCGCTGGTCGCCGCAAAAACCTGGCTACCCGGGATCGGATAGCGGGTGACGCCGCGCCGGAAATTGTGGATGCGGCCGGTAATCTTTTCCTCTTCGCCTTCGCCGAGGAAGTCGATCGTCGCCACGATCAGGCCTTCGCCGCGTTCGTGCAGTTGCTGGTCGCGGATGCTGGCGATCAGCCAGACATTGCCGACGCGCACCTTGACCTGCGCACCGACCTGCCCCGCCATCGCCACCGCGGCGTCGCTGGACGACGACAATTTTCCGATCGTCGCGGCATCGAGGATGATACGCGACGCCGCGCCCGAAATATCGACCACTTCGCCGATCATCAGGTCGTCGCGATGATGCGTGGTCACCGGTGCGACCGGAACCGCCGTGCCTCCGCCGGCAAGCCGGACGTGCTGCGCCGCCGTCGAATCCCCGGCGCCAAATCCGCCGCCCTGCATATCCATCAATTCGCCCCGCCTGTCATGGTCCCGGACACCGGTATCGCAGGAGAGGGTAAAGATAGGCTAAAGGCTTAGTACGGACCCTTTCAGCGGCGGCGGAATACGGCCGAGGCGCCATAGCCGAGCACCAGCGACAGGAATACGGCGGAGAGGCCATAGAGAAAACCGTGACGCTGGGCCGCCAGCGCCACGAAGCGCTCGAATCCGGCCTTGCGGATCTGGACATCGCGCGATGCAACCGCGAGCACGCGACCGCGGCTGATCAGATAGGTTTCGGCGCGATAGGTGCCGACGGGAACGCGCGCCGGAACCGGGATGCGCGCGCGATAGAGCACGCCTTCGGTGATCTCGACCGCGGAGGGATTTTCGACAAAGAGGCCCGAGCGACGATAGAGGTCGGTGAGCCCCGCCTCGAACCGCTGGAGCTTCTGCGCTTCGGAGAAACCGGTCGGCGACATCGACAGATTGGCAAGGCCAAGCTCGAAGATCGCCGCGGTCCGCTCGTCGACCAGCTTGTCGATCGGGCGCGACGATCCGATCGCGTAAAAGCCTGGCGAGGTGCGCAAGCGGATACTGCTCGCATTGACCCAGATCCCGGCGACGCGCCGCTTTTCGCGGAGCACGATCGGGCGCACCGGCCCCTTCAGCACCACGACGATGTCGGCGCGCTGGTCGGGCAGGCGCTGCCCCGGATACAGGATCGCGCCGAACAGCAGCAGTTCCTCGCCGGTGAAGCTGTACTGGATATCGATCGCCCGGCTCGAGACGTCGGGCACCAGCCGCGGGTCGGCCGCGCTCACGGGTACGGCGGCGAGCAGGGCGGCGGTCAGAACCGCGAGCAAGGCGCCCGGGCGCATCATTGCACCGTGTAGATTTCTTCGGGACGGATGAACAGGTCGACCCCCATGCGCAGCGCGACGAGCAGCACGATCGCGGCGAGCGCCATGCGCAGATATTCGGGCTTTACCTTCTGCGCGAAGCGCGCGCCGAACTGCGCGCCGATCACGCTGCCGAGGAGGAGGAGGCCGGCGAGCACGATATCGACTGCGCCGGTGGTCATCGCATGGACCATCGTCGTCGCGATCGTCACGAACAGGATCTGGAACAAGGAGGTACCGACAACGACCTGCGTCCCCATGCCGAGCAGGTAAAGCATCGCGGGCACCATGATGAACCCGCCGCCGACCCCGAGCAGCATCGTCAGCACGCCGCCGATGAGGCCCAGCAGCAGCGGCGCGAGCGGCGAAATGTAGAGGCCCGAACGATAGAAGCGCCAGCGCAGCGGCAGGTTGGCGACCATCGGATGATGGCGCCGCTTGCGCGCCGGGGCGGGCAGGCCCGCCTGCGATGCGCGAAAACTCCCCCACGCCTCACGCCCCATGAAGGAGCCGACGATGCCGAGCAGCGCGACGTAGAGGATGTTGATGACCGTATCGATCTGCCCCCAGGCGGTGAGCAGTTCGAACAGGCCCGCTCCAATCAGCGAGCCGAGCAGGCCGCCCGCGACGAGCACGCCGCCCATTCGCAGGTCCACCCCGTCGCGTTCGAGATGCGCCATCACGCCCGATACGCTGGCGCCGGTGACCTGCGTCGCCGCCGATGCCGCTGCGACTGTCGGCGGAATGCCATAGAAGATCAGGAGCGGCGTGGTCAGAAAACCGCCGCCGACCCCGAACATGCCCGACAGGAAACCCACCCCGCCGCCCAGCAGGATGATGACCAGCGCATTGACCGACAGATTGGCGACAGGAAGGTAAAGGTCCATGGGCCCCTAGACTTAGGTCTGCGGCACAAAACTGCGCCGGGTCCTGCACCCTAGAGCATTTTTTCGAAGCGGGGAATCGTCTCCGGCGGCTATTTTTCCCCCCGATTTTTACTAGCGATCAGAAGTCTGTCGCAAGAGTCAGCGCCAGCCCGCTTTCGGGACGCGCATCGCCCGCGACGCGCTGGCGCCAGTCGAGCGCGATCCGGCTGCCCTCACCCAAATGCGGAAGGCGGAGCGTCAACCGCGGCCCGACGTCGACGCGCGCTGCACCAGGCTGCGCCGCGCCGGCCGCCAGCGCACCGAGCCGCAGCGACGCCGTTTCGTCGGTGCCGATGCGGCGGTCGATCACGACAGCACCATCGACAAAGCCATCGCGCCGACGCGCGCCCACGACGCCCGCCTGTCCATAGGCTTCGAGCCGGAAACCGCCAGGCATCGTGACATCGCCGACGCCACCGCTGATCATCGCGGCCAGCGCATTGCGGCCGTCCTTGCCGAGCGCGACCCTTCGCTCGACCGCAATGTCGACCGGCGCGTGCACGAATGGCGCAAAGGCCAGCCCCAATGCGATCTCGCGCTGTTCGGGTTGGCGGACCGCCATCGTGGCACGGCCGTAAGCCCGGACACGCCCGCTATCGCCGAAACCATAGCCGAGCCGGAACCCGGCCTGACTGCCGCCAAGCTGGCCGGCCGCTGCGATGCCGTCGGGGGCAGCACCATCGCCGTCGCGCAGGTAGAGCCAGCCGCCGAGCGACCATCCGGCAAGCTGCCGCCGGATCCAGAAAGGCTTGCCCTGGCCTGGCGCGGCCTGTGCGGCGGGGGGCGATGCAAACCACATCGGTGCGTCAGCCGCGACGGCCGATCGCGCTGCCCCGCCCGGCAGCGGCGGCAGGAGCCGCGCCATCAGCGCCAAACGGAGGCTGTGGCGATCGGCGCCGAGACCGCCGGCGAATGCCGCGTCGGGTTCTTTCGCGGTCGTCACGCCGGCGAGGTGCCGCGCCTCGCTGTGCCATAAGGCCGGAAAAGCAGGCGACAGCCCGGCCTGCCGCTGCGTTGTGGCGCTTTCCCCGGTGCGCAGCTTCAGACGCAGAGATACCGCACTTGCTGTAAAGGGCGATGGCGCCGACCAGGGCGCCTGCGTCCCGGCGGGCGGCTGCGGTATCGCGGGATTCCAGACCATCATGGCCCGCAGGACGGTCCAGCTGCCGATGCAGACGAACAGGAAGCGCAGCGCCCGCGCGTCACGGCGCGTCCACCGTCGCTGCACGATCATCGCGGCACCGTCGGCGCGGCGACCGGTTCGGCCGCGATGTCGCTTTCCAGATGCTCGGTCTTGTCCCACACAACCTCGCCCGACCGCAGCATCCGCCAGTACAGGACGACCGCGCGCCGCGCGGCGAGCATCGCGACGATATTGGCGACCAGCGCGCGCGGCACCGCCAGCAACGCCTGTCGCAGGCCGTACCAGCGCGCGGTGAAATGACCGCGCATGCCCAGCCGCCAGAGCAGCAGCATCGCGTTGAGCGCGAGAAGCAACCGCATGGCGCCGGGTTCGGCCGTCGACCATCCCCATAACGCGTGCCCCGCCCAGCCAAGCGCAGTGGCGATCAGCCCCGCATAGGCCGCGAGCAGGATCAGCGCGGCGAGCGGCGCGCGGCGATCGCGCCACAGCATCCAGCGCGCGAGCCAGCTGCGGCGGACGGAAAGGCCGGCAATTCCCTGCCGAGCCCCGGGCCAGCCGAGATGATCCCAGCCCGCGAGCGCGATCCCTGCGACCCAGCGCGCCTTTTGCCGCACCGCAGCGTCGACCCTGCCCGGAAAGGCGCCGCGCGACACGATCCGGGTTCCCGACCGGCCGATCGTGTCGACGAAACGCGCGCCGAGGCCATAGGCGCCGAGCAGCATGCCGACCTCATAATCCTCGGTCAGGCTGTCGCAGCGGAAGGGATCGCCGCCGCGCTCGATCGCCAGCAGCGCCAGCGCACCGCGCGTCAGCGCGCAGCCGACCCCGGCCGACGGCAGCGGCATGCCGAGGCGCGAGCGCAGCACCAGTTCCTTGCCGTGCGCTTCGGCAAATTCGTCGCCATAGTGGCCGCCAATCCAGTGCGACCCGCGTTCGATCAACGGCACGACCGGTATCTGCACCATCGCGTTGTCGGCAAGATGGATGCGATGGAGCGCGAGTTCATCCGGGTGGACATGGTCCTCGGCATCGTGGAGCACGACCGCGGCGAACCGCATGTCGTCGGCGCGCTCATCCTCGCAAAGCGCCGCCCATAACCGGTTGAGATTGTCGCCCTTGGTCGTCGGCCCGTCGCGTTGGTTGATGACGAGCCGGAGCCGCCGGTCGCGCGCGACGAGCGGCGAGACGGCGAACAACGTCACAGCGTCATTGGGGTAACAGCCGACATAGAGGATGAAATCCTCACCCGCCCATGCGTCGAGCGTCCGGCGCAGCATCGCCGGCAGGACTTTCGCCTCGTCCCACGCGGGCAAAAAAACCGCGAAAGTCCCCTTGAGCGGCGGCGTGGCCGGAAGATCGGGCGGTTCGGTCCGGCGCGTCGCCAGCCACAGCGCATCGAACAGCAAATCGTCGAGCCCGATCAGCAGGATTCCGACTGATGCGAACAGCATCAGTTCGTGGCTGGCTCCCGACACCAGCCATTCCAGCCATGCGGTCGACAGCTCCAATGTGCTAGCCCCGCCCCCACCGATGACCTAATGTCATCCACGCCGACAGTGCTAGTGAAGACGGTGA
>NZ_DASWTD010000549.1:0-15137 GCF_036402335.1 Sphingopyxis sp.
GCCTGCGTCCCGCGCTCGCCGGCGAGATGCTGACCTATGCCGATATCGAGCTCGATTCGGTCGCGCACAAGGTCGTGCGCAACAGCCAGATCGTCGCGATGGGCCCGACCGAATTCCGCCTGCTGCGCCATTTCATGGAGCATCCGGGCCGCGTCTTTTCGCGCGGACAGCTGCTCGACAGCGTCTGGGGCCAGGATAGCGATATCGAACTGCGCACCGTCGACGTTCATATCCGCCGCTTGCGGAAAGCGATCAACCTGCCCGGCACGAGCGATATCATCCGCACGGTGCGGTCGGCAGGTTATGCGCTGGATTCGGGCAAGAGCGTCTGATTTTTCAGACCCTTGCCCGGGGCGTCCGGCGCTGGAATCCGAATTCGCTTCTGGCGGGCAGCGTCATTCCCTCCGCGGCGAGATCCGGTAAGGGTTGTAGTCTTCGTTCGACCTGTCGCTGTCATCAGGCGACGGTTGCGACATGACGATCTGGTCGGCGGCCGCCCCATGCCAGACGAACCGGCACGCTCTCGGATAGTCGCTCGCCTCGACACACAGGCGATCGCCGCCGCGAAAAGCCTCAGTGTTCCAGAATCCCTTGAAGACGCGGTAGGCTCGCTCGCACACGCCCATTTCCCACCGGCCATCCGGAAAGAATGTTTCGGCAGGAGGACAGCCGCCGACGAACAAAGCCCGGAGCTTGATCCCGGGCACGGGTTCATATCCGTCTTCGACGATCACCATCCGGTCCGCGATGAGCCCCCTTATCTGCTGCGCGGTCAGAGGCGACCACTGCGGTGCCGCCAGCCTCAACGGGAGCGCGTGTAAAGTCGGATCGGGCTGTGCGGATTGCGCGGCGGCCGCGACGGGCCCGCCGAGCAAGAGCAAGGTCAAGAGGACTCGGGTAACGGGATCGTGCCTCATTCAGCCAGCTTATATGATTTGGCGCCCGTTTCCCAACGCTTGCGGCTGAGTTCCTGCGCTGCCCCATCGCAGCCGCGATATTTCTTTTGCGAGTAATAATTGTTTGCAATAATGCCGTCCGAACGCCAAGCGCGTCCGCACAGATACGGCAAAAGGAAAATGGTATGAAAAAATGGCTCGCTCCGCTTCTTGCCCTCGGCGCCGTCGCCGCACCCGCTGCGGCCCACGAAGTGTGGATCGAACGTGACGGTACCGCCCCGGCGCGAATCTATCTCGGCGAACCGGCCGAGGCGGTCCCCGAAAACGGCGATCCCGAATTCCCGAAACTGAAGGCCCCGGTGCTGTTTGCCGAGAGCCGCGAGCGCCCTGCCGCGCTCGTGCGGCGCGCCAACCATATCGAGGCGGCGGTTTCGGGAACGGGCGACGTCCGGCTGGTCGACGACAATGTTTTCGAGCCCTGGGCCGGCGAGGACGGCAAGCTGCAAGGCGTCGTCTATCATGCGCGCGCAGGACGCACCGAGACGCGCCATGCGCTCGATCTGGAAATCGTTCCGCTGACGGCGGGCGGCGACAGCTTCGCGGTGCTTTGGCAGGGCCAACCGGTTTCCGGCGCCAAGCTGACGATCATCGATCCCGATCGCTGGGCGAAAGCCACACTCGCCGACGACAAGGGCGTCGTCGTCGTCCCCGCGCGCGGCAAGGGCCGCTACCTCCTCTCGGCGACGCACGAGGTCAAAGGCGAGCGCGTCCTTTCGGGGAAACCCGTCGCCAGCGCGCTTCATGTGACGACGCTGACCTACGTCGCGCCGTAAGGCGGGTTTCGACCGGTTGCGGACATAAGATCCTCCCTGTGCCGCAGGCATGGGGAGGTGGCAGCGCGAAGCGCTGACGGAGGGGCTTTCGGCGCGACGTCGCGGCCCCTCCACCACCGCTTCGCGGAGCGCAGGGTTGGATTGCCCCCAGGCAATCCAAGTCCGGTCCGGGGGACCGGACGACCCAGCACTCCCCCTCCCCATCGCTTCGCGACAGGGAGGATACTCTCTCATCGTCACCCCGGACTTGATCCGGGGCCCCGCTTGAGATCGAGGGCAATCAACGCGTCAGAAAGCGGGATCCCGGATCAAGTCCGGGATGACGAAGGAGAAGGAGACAATGTCCGCTCCCCACCCCGAAACCGATGCCCGATCAGAAATCGACCTGCGTGCGCAGTCCGAAGGTATCGGCTGAGTAGCTGCGATCCCCCGTCGCGGTCGCAACGCGCGCGTCGTCGATCCACAGCTTGCCATAGTTGGCGGTGATGCGGACATAGTCGATCGGCGCCCAGACAAGCCCGATCAACGCGGTCTTTTGCTGCCCGCCGACAATGCCCGCGTCGTTGAGGTCGAGATGGTCGTAGCGCGCATTGACTTCGATCGCGCCGATCCCGCCGGCTGTGATCGGCTTCGATGGCTTCAGCCGGTCGAACGCGCCGTCCTTGTACCCGCGCACGTCACCGGGGGTCAGCACCATGCCCACCTCGGCATAGCCGCCGAAGAAAGTCGGATCGGCAGCGCCGAGGCGCTTCACCGTGTGCCAATAGGCTTCGCCCGCCGCATGGAACGGGCCGGCGAGAACCGCTCCCTCGAGGCCCAGCCCGCGCTCGCTCGATATGTCGATCGCCCCGGTGTCGACCAGACGGACGTCGGTCGTGTGAACGAAGGGGCGCGCGCGATAGCGATTCGTCGCCGCGGGGTCGTTGGGATCGCGATAATGGCCCGACGCGGCGAGATGAAGCTGCGTGTTGCCGAGTTTCGGCATGAACACCACACGCCCATCGACGCTCATGCTGTGGTTGCTGTCGGTGAGGTCGAGGGCATTGTCGCCGAACACCCCGCCCTGCAGCAGCAGCGCCTTGCCCTTATATTGCGCCGAAAGGCCGACGCGGCGCTCGAAACCGAACGCCGACACGAAGGCCGCACGTTCCATCGTGCTGGTGAAGAGGTCGCTCGTCATATCGTCGAGGCCGGTGAACGGCTTGATCTGGCCAGCTGTCACCGAGAGCGGGCCGGTGCCGTAGGTCATGTACACATCGGTCAATTCGACGCCGTTGTTCGCGATGTCGGCCTCGATGCGGTAGGAGAAGCCGCCCGGAATCTTGCCGTCGACCCCCAGGTAGACGCGGCGAAATTCGGTGGCCGTGCCGCCGCGGATACCGGTCACGCCCGCGGGCGCATCGATGCCGGCGAGATCGAGCTGGATGCGTCCCCGCGGCTTGAAGCTCCAGCCATCAGCGGTCTTTACCTCGGGCGCGCCCTTCCAGCTGATCTCGGTCGCGGGCTTTGCCGTGACCGACGGCGCCGCGGGCGTTGGTGCCGGGGCGGAGGCCGGTGCCGGCTGTGCCGTCGCGGCGTCGAGCCGCGCTTCGAGCGTTTCGACTTGCCCGCGCAGCGCAGCGATCTCGGCGCGCAGCGCGGCCGCCTCTTCGGCGGTCATCGCCTGCGCGTGGGCGGCGGTCGGCAGGCTGAACATCGACGTTGCCAGCAGGGCGGCGGTGAAGGCGTGGCGCATGAGGGTTGCTCCGTTGCGAAAGGTGACAATCTGACGGCGCTGCTATGACGCTTACATGACAGATGCACGTCATTTGGATGACATTTTTGTTTCAATGCCCGTTTTTCTCTCCCTCTTGCCAGCGGGGGCCGAACGGCTAAGGACGTTCCAGTTTTTTCGGGCAACCTTTTACCGGGCGGCCCTTTCCGGGAGACCATCATGACAATCAAATTTGACGGGCGTGTTGCCATCGTTACCGGCGCCGGCGGCGGCCTCGGCCGTGCCTATGCGCTCGAGCTCGCGCGGCGCGGCGCGAAGGTGGTCGTCAACGACCTCGGCGGATCGCGCGACGGCACGGGCCATTCGGATGCCGCGCTGCAGGTCGTCGAGGAAATCCGCGCGGCGGGCGGCACCGCGATGTCGAACGGCGGCAGCGTCACCGAATATGACCAGATGGTCGAAATGGTCGCCAAGGCGAAGGAAGAATGGGGCGGTGTCCACGACCTCATCAACAACGCCGGCATCCTGCGCGACAAGAGTTTCGCCAAGATGGAGCCCGCCGATTTCGACCTGGTGCTCAAGGTCCATGTCAGCGGCAGCGCCAATGTTACCAAGGCGTGCTGGGACCTGATGCGCGAACAGGCCTATGGCCGCATCCTGATGACCGCATCGTCGACCGGCCTCTACGGCAATTTCGGACAAGCCAATTACGGTGCGGCAAAGCTGGGCCTCGCCGGCCTGACCAAGACGCTGCACCTCGAGGGCGCGAAATATAACATCCGCTGCAACACGATCGCGCCGGTCGCGGGAACGCGCATGACCGAGGATATTTTCCCCGCCGAACTGTTCGAGAAGTTCACCCCCGAAAACGTCGTTCCGGCCGCGCTCTATCTGGTCAGCGAAGATGCGCCGACCAACATGATCGTCGGCGCGGGCGCCGGCGCGTTCCACGCCGCCTATGTCACCATGACCCCCGGCGTCGCGCTCCCCGAGGGCGAGCGCACTCCCGAGGGCGTCGCCGCGGCGTGGGAAAAGATCATCGACCGCAACGGCGAAACTGTCCCGCAGTCGGGCAGCGAGCAGTCGATGAACGTCATGAAGGCGTTGATGGCGCTGGGCTGAAGCTGGTACAGATCCCCCGGCGGGGCGGCCAGGACGGCCGCCCCGCCGGGGGAATGGCATGGCGGCGATGACTCTCGGCGACGGAATCGACCTGTTGCAACGGCGAGCGAAGATCGTCAAAGCGATGCTCGTCGGCGGTTTGGCGCTGGTGGTCCCGATGCTGATCGGCGAGATTGCCGAACTGCAAGGCGCGATCAATCTCGACAACGCCGACGATATAGCCAGTCCCGCCGGCCTTTATGCCGGCGTTCTTCTCGCGAACTGGCTATTGCTCGTTGCCACCTATGTCGTCTTCGGAATGTGGATCTATCGCGCCGCGGCCAATGTGGACGCCGCGATGGTGCCGGGGTTTCGCTATACGCCTAGCTGGGCGGTCGGCTGGTATTTCATACCCATAGCCAATTTCTACAAGCCCTTTGCCGCGATGCGCCAGATCTGGAACGCGAGCACCGGGCGGACCGATCTCGATCACGGCGAACCTCTGCTCGTCTACTGGTGGGGCATATGGACCCTTACCAGTGTCGCGTCCTATTTCGCCTTCCGGTCGGGTCTCAATCCCGAAAATGCAGCCGAGGCGCGTAGCGCGCTGGAGGCCGAAACCTTTTCCTCGGTGCTCTGCCTGGCGCTCTATCCGCTCGCATGGCGGCTCGTCGATCGCATCACAAGCGCGCAGAGGGAACGCCTGACCTCGGCGCAAATCTTCGCCTGACTTATCGTATTGCATCGCTAATACACCCATGCTAAATGCGTCGCAGGGCAAGGGGATCGGACAGAAGGACGACCCCGATGTATAGTGAAAGCGACCTGCAAGCCGCGGTCGATGCAAAGGTACTGACGCCCGAGGCCGCATTGGCTTTCCGGTCGCATATCGCATCGGTGCGCGCCGCCCCCGGAGCGGATGAAGAATCATTCCGCCTCATCACCGGCTTCAACGATATTTTCGTCAGCATCGCGGCAGTGATCCTGCTCGTCGCGGTCGGCTGGATCGGCGCCTCGATCCATCCCGCGCTCGGCGGCGCTTTCGTTGCCGCCTCGGCGTGGTTCCTCGCCGAATATTTCACGCGCCAGCGGCGGATGGCCCTGCCCAGCATCGTCCTCGTCCTCGCCTTCTCGGGCGGTGTCTTCGCGACGATGGTCGGCTTTCTCGTCAAGCATGGCGAGGATATTTTTGGCAAGGACCTGGGCGAAACCACCGGCGCGGTTCTGATCGGCGCGATGGCGCTGGTCACGGCCGCTGCTACCTGGCTCCACTGGAAGCGTTTCATGGTGCCGATCACCGTCGCCGCCGGAACCGCCGCGCTCGCCGCCACCGCGGTCGCGCTCGTCCTCGCGATCACCGGAATGCCCAGCCCCGACGGGACGCTGCCCATGATCCTCGTGCTGATCGCCGGACTCGGCGTCTTCACCCTCGCGATGTGGTGGGACCGCAGCGACCGGGTGCGCCAGACACGGCGCAGCGACGTCGCCTTCTGGCTCCACCTGCTCGCCGCGCCGATGATCGCGCATCCGGTCTTCCACCTGCTCGGCGTGACCGACGGCAGCGATATCGGCAGCGGCGCTGCGGTACTGGTCGTCGGCATCTATGTCGTCTTCGGGCTGATCGCGCTCGCGATCGATCGCCGCGCATTGCTCGTCTCGGCGCTGGCCTATGTGCTGTTCGCGCTGACCCAGCTGTTCCGCGAATTCGGCGCGGTCGAACTCAACGTCGCGATGACCGCCTTCGTCATCGGATCGGCGTTGCTGTTGCTCTCAGCCTTCTGGCAGAACGCGCGCGCTACGGTGGTTGGCTTCCTGCCGGCAAACCTCGCCGATCAGCTGCCGGCGACCAGCCGGACGGTCAGTCTCCAACCAGCTTCATAAGCTTGCGTTCGACGGGGGCGAGCACATTCGACAGCTCGTCCCCGCGTTTCAGGATCGCCCCGGCTTCGGAGACAAGGGCCCACATGCCCTGCCGGCTCCGCAAGGCGGGGCGTTTTTCGATGCGATATTCGGGGCGCTCGGCAGCGCGGCGGAAGGCCGAGAAGATCGCGGCGTCGCGGTGGAAATCCATCGCATAATCGCGCCAATGCCCCGCCGCGACCATCCGGCCATAAAGATCGAGGATGCGCATCAATTCGGGGCGCTCGAAGCCAGTCTGCAGTGGTACCGCCCGACTATTTCCGAACGGCAAAGGCGTTACGGTTCCCATCAGGCGCGGGTCCGGCTCCCTTTGCGCCGCGGCGCTTCATCTTCGACGGCGGCGAGCTCGCGTTCGTCGAGCAATGCCTTCAATTGCTTCTGCATCTGATCGAGCTGGCATTGCAGCAGTTCGACCTTTTGCGTCGCCGGATCGAAAGTCTCGCTGCACGGCGTGCCATAGGGTACAAATTCGCGTGCATATTCGCTGGCGTCGAGCAACGTCGAGCGCGCCGGGATACCGACCATCACCGCACCTTCGGGCACGTCCTTGGTCACGACGGCATTGGCGCCGACGCGCGCGCGCGGGTTGACGGTGACCGGACCGAGGATCTGGGCACCCGATCCGACGATGACGTCGTTTGCGAGCGTCGGGTGGCGCTTGCCGCCGATACCGTTCGCAGGATCGGTGCCGCCAAGCGTGACCCCCTGATAGATCGAGACATTGTCGCCGATCTCGGCCGTCTCGCCGATCACAACGCCAAAGCCATGGTCGATGAAGAGGTGCCGGCCGATCTTCGCGCCCGGATGGATGTCGATCGCAGTCAGGAAGCGCGACAGGTGATTGACGAAGCGCGCGAGGAAGAACAGCCGTGCCTCGAACAGCCAGTGCGCGATGCGGTGCATGCCGACCGCGACAAGACCCGGATAGAGAAGGATTTCCCAGCGCGACCGCGGCGCCGGATCGCGCGCCTTGATCGAATCGAGATAGGCGATCAGCCCGTTGAACATTCAAATGTCCCCTGCGACCCTATTTTGTACCGGCCAAGATAGATGTTAGCTCACGCCATTTCCACCCCTTGTGCGTTTTAATCGTCAACGGCCGAACAGCCCGATGCGCAGCAGCAGCATTCCCTCGCCGCGCAAATGCCGCTCGCCGTCGTGGCCGGCGATCGCACCGGCCCAGCGATCGAGCATCAGGAGTGGCCGGCTTCCGGCGAAAACGCGGCTTGACGGCGCTGCGAGCGCCTTGGCCCGCGCGAGCAGATCGCGGGCTTCGGCCTCGCCTTCCTCGACACCCGCGCCCCAGATCAAACCCCAGCGCTTTCCGCCGATTTCTTCACCGCCGGACAGCGCAAAAAGGTGCGCGCCAAAGCTTTCGGATGCCGCGCGACGGTCGTCGTCGCTCTCGGCAAGCAGCATCGCTTCCGCTGCATCGACGAGGGCGTCGAGACCGCCCTGCCCCGCCCAGCTCGCCTGAAGTTCGGCGAGCAGCGGTTCGCCCTTGGGCAAGGCATCGGGATCGCTCGCGATCATCGCCGCCATGTCGCGCCACCAGGCAAGCTTGATCTGGCCGATCAGCGGCTCGCGCGCGTCGATAAGCAGCTTGGTCAACCGCGCCGCGAGACCCCAGAGTGCCGCCATGGCCGTGCGCCGCGGCTGCGGCACGGCGACCATGACGCGCGGATCGCGCATGTCGGGATAGAAGCTGGTTTCAGGGTCGCCGTTCATGTGTGGCGCGGTATCACTACATCACCGTCATTGCGAGCAAAGCGAAGCAATCCAGAGCGGCTTACACTGCTCTGGATTGCTTCGTCGCTTCGCTCCTCGCAATGACGAGGAGTTTAGGCGCGATTGCGAACCGCCTTCACGGCTGCCACGACGCGCGGCGTATCGATCAGCGCCGCCCTTTCCAGATTATGTGCATAGGGCAGCGGCACATCCTCGTTGCACACGCGCATCACGGGCGCATCGAGATCGTCGAAGCCATGCTCCATCGCGACCATCGCGAGCTCGCTGGCGATCGAGCAGGTCGGCCAGCCTTCTTCGACGATGACCAGATGGTTCGTCTTTTTGAGGCTGGCGAGCACCGTCGCGGTATCGAGCGGGCGGATCGTGCGCAAATCGATGACCTCTGCGTCGATGCCCTCACCCGCCAGCTGGTCGGCGGCTTCGAGCGCGAGCCCGACGCCGATCGAATAGCTGACGATCGTGACGTCGCTGCCCTGCCGCATGATCCGCGCCTTGCCGATCGGCAGGACGAAATCGTCGACTTCGGGCACATCGAAGCTGCGGCCGTAGAGCAGCTCGTTCTCGAGGAAGACGACGGGGTCTTCGGTGCGGATCGCGGCCTTGAGCAGCCCCTTGGCGTCGGCGGCGTCATAGGGCGCGATCACGATCAGGCCGGGGACGCTGGCGTACCAGGGCGCATAATTCTGGCTGTGCTGCGCGCCGACGCGTGCTGCGGCGCCGTTCGGGCCGCGGAACACGATCGGGCAGCGCATCTGGCCGCCCGACATATAGTTGGTTTTCGCTGCCGAGTTGATGATGTGGTCGATCGCCTGCATCGCGAAGTTGAAGGTCATGAACTCGATGACCGGCTTGAGGCCGCCCATCGCCGCGCCCGCGCCGAGACCGGCAAAGCCATATTCGGTGATCGGCGTGTCGACGACACGCTGGGGTCCGAACTCCTGCAGCAGGCCCTGCGTGACCTTGTAGGCACCCTGATATTCGGCGACTTCCTCGCCCATCACAAAGACGCGGTCATCCTTGCGCATTTCCTCGGCCATCGCATCGCGGAGCGCTTCGCGGACGGTCAAGCGGACCATCGCGGTGCCTTCGGGAATTGCAGGATCCGATGCGCGTTCGGCGGCAGCGGGCGCCGCAGCCGGAGTGGCGGCAGGTGCGGGAGCCGGAGCAGGAGCTTCGGCCTTCGGTTCAGGCACAGCGGCCGGCGCGGGTGCAGGCGCCGGAGCGGCCGCTTCCTCACCTTCGGCCGTGATCGTCGCGATGACGGTGCCGACCTTCACATTGTCGGTGCCTTCGGCGACGAGGATCTGGCCGATCGTGCCTTCGTCGATCGCTTCGAATTCCATCGTCGCCTTGTCGGTTTCGATCTCGGCGAGGATATCGCCCGACTTTACCGTGTCGCCTTTCTTGACGAGCCACTTGGCGAGCGTGCCCTCTTCCATCGTCGGCGACAGTGCCGGCATTTTCAATTCGATGGCCATCTCAATATTGCTCCACCAGCACGTCGGTATAAAGTTCATGAAGTTCGGGTTCGGGGGCGCTTTCCGCAAAGTCGGCGGACTCGGCCACGATCTGGCGGATTTCCTTGTCGATATCCTTGAACTTGTCCTCGCCGATGCCGGCGTCGGTCATCAGCTTTTTGAGGTGTTCGATCGCATCGCTCTTGTCGCGCACCGCCTGCACTTCCTCGCGGCTCCGATATTTGGCGGGGTCGGACATCGAGTGGCCGCGATAGCGATAGGTCTTGAGCTCCATCAGCACCGGGCCCTTGCCCGCGCGCACCCATTCGAGCGCGGCTTCGGCCGCGCCGCGCACCGCGAGCACGTCCATGCCGTCGACCTGCATGCCGGGGATGCGGAAGCTCTCGCCGCGGCGGTAGAGCTGGTCCTCGGCCGACGCGCGGTTGACCGACGTGCCCATCGCATATTGATTGTTCTCGATCACGAAGATGATCGGCAGCTTCCACAGCTCGGCCATGTTGAAGCTCTCGTACACCTGGCCCTGGTTCGCGGCGCCGTCGCCGAAATAGGCCATCGCTACGCCGCCGTCGCCGCGATATTTGTGCGCGAAGGCAAGGCCCGTGCCGAGCGACACCTGCGCCCCGACGATGCCGTGGCCGCCATAGAATTTATGCTCGACGCTGAACATGTGCATCGAGCCGCCCTTGCCCTTCGAGATGCCGGCCTGGCGCCCCGTCAGTTCGGCCATGATGACCTTGGGATCGATGCCGTAGGCGAGCATGTGGCCGTGGTCGCGGTAGCCGGTGATGACGCTGTCCTTGTCGCCGTCGAGCGCCGACTGCAGGCCGACCGCGACGGCTTCCTGACCGATATAGAGATGGCAGAAACCGCCGATCAGGCCGAGGCCGTAGAGCTGCCCCGCCTTCTCCTCGAAGCGGCGGATCAGCAGCATTTCGCGGTAGAATTTCTCGAGTTCCTCGGGCGACGCATCATAGGGTGCGGGGTCGCGGGGATGCTCGCGATTGGTCGCGGGGGCCGGGGTGGATGCAGTCTTTTTTGGCGCGGGGGAGGTGCGCGCAGGTGCTTTGGCCAAGACGGGTTCCTTTGCATATCGCCGTTACGGCATGGCCCCCTATAGGAGAGGCGAGGCAGGGTTGGCAACGCCCGCCATGGGCGGTGCTTCGCTTGCCTTACGTATGCAGCAAGAGCGCAACAAAAGCCGTCGTTGCGAGCTGGAATGACGCTCCGGCGAAACCCGATCCGTTCAGGGCTTCGCGTTCGGTTCCATCGGGATGATCACCTCGTCGGGGTGATAGGCGCCGAGCTTTTCGCGGACATATTCCTCGGCAAGATCGGGATCGACACGGCGCCGGTCGAGCAGGTTGACGCGGTTCTGCAGTTCGTTCTGCTTCTTGGTCAGCTCGCTGAGGACGACGCGCTGCTTCTCGACCGACTGGCCATAGTCACCCCACGCATACAGCCCGGTCGGGCCGAAGATGATATAGCCGATCATCGCCAGCACCACGATCACCGCGATCGCGGGACCGGCGGCCCGGTTCATCGATTTGCGGAATTTGTGGCGCTGCGTCATTCCGGCCCTTGAATCAGAGTTGATTCGTGGCGTCAAGGCGTCCGATGCGGGATTTCAACAGCTCATCGCATCAGGACAGCCGCCAGAGGTGCGGTGCCGATTTGCAGAAGGTGCCGAGCCGCATCGCCCCTTCCCACAATTCGATGCTGCGCCCCTCGGCCTGCCCCTGCGCGATCTGCAGCGCAAAATCGGGACTTTCCGCCTGGAAATCAATGCGCCTGGGTTCGTCCGACGCCTCATCTTCCAACAGAATATGAAAGGACCGCATGTCGAATACCTTGGATGCGGGAGTCGTGCGAACAAACTCTCGGCATGTTTCGATCGGCTGACCGGATGAAACGGAGGGACTGCGGGCATTGAGCCGGGACCACGAAAAGCCGATCTGGTGGGAAACCGCAACCGTCGAGCGACAGTGTAGCAGGCTCCCACCCGTTGACCTAGGCAATTCGGGCCCGGCTATGATCCATGTTAAGAGAAGATCGAAATACCCGGATAGCGCGCCATGTCGCCCAGCTCTTCCTCGATACGAATCAACTGGTTATACTTGGCGAGCCGGTCGGAACGCGCGAGACTGCCGGTCTTGATCTGGCCGCAGTTGGTCGCAACCGCGAGGTCGGCGATCGTCGAATCCTCGGTCTCGCCCGAACGGTGCGACATGACGGCGGTGTAGCGCGCGCGGTGCGCCATATCGACCGCGTCGAGCGTCTCCGACAGCGTGCCGATCTGGTTGACCTTGACGAGGAGCGAGTTGGCGAGGCCGTCCTTGATCCCCTGCTCCAGCCGCGCGGGATTGGTCACGAACAGGTCATCGCCGACGAGCTGGCACTTGTCGCCGACAAGGTCGGTGAGCGCCTTCCAGCCGGTGAAATCATCCTCGCTCATCCCGTCCTCGATCGACTTGATCGGATAGTCGTTCACGAGCGCGGTGAGATATTCGGCCATCTGCTCGGGGCTTAGCGACAGGCCTTCGCCGCTGATCTCGTACTTGCCGTTCCTGAAGAATTCGGTCGCGGCGCAGTCGAGCGCGAGCACGACATCGCTACCGAGCTTGAAGCCCGCCTGATCGACCGAGGCGGCGATGAAGTCCAAGGCGGCGCGCGTCGAGGCGAGGTTCGGCGCGAAGCCGCCCTCGTCGCCCACCGCGGTCGCAAGCCCCTTCGCCGACAGCCCCTTCTTCAGCGTGTGGAAAATCTCGCTGCCCCAGCGCACGGCTTCGGCGATGCTGCCGGCGCCGACGGGCATGATCATGAATTCCTGCACGTCGATCGGATTGTCGGCATGCTCGCCGCCGTTGATGATGTTCATCATCGGAACGGGAAGCGTGCGCGCCGAGACGCCGCCGACATAGCGGTAGAGCGGCAGGCCGCGCGCGTCGGCTGCAGCCTTGGCGGCGGCAAGGCTGACGCCGAGGATTGCATTGGCGCCGAGGCGGCTCTTGTTCGGCGTGCCATCGAGGTCGATCATCGCCTGGTCGAGTTCGCGCTGGTCCTCGGCATCGAGGCCGATCAGCGCTTCGGCGATATCGCCGTTCACCGCGGCGACCGCCTTGATCACACCCTTGCCGAGGTAGCGCGACTTGTCGCCGTCGCGCAGCTCGACCGCTTCGTGCGCGCCGGTCGAAGCGCCCGAGGGCACCGCGGCGCGGCCGAAGCTGCCGTCTTCCAGCAGGACATCGACTTCGACGGTGGGATTGCCGCGGCTGTCGAGGATTTCGCGGCCGTGAATGTCGATGATGGCGGTCATGGAAACTGTCCTGCTGGCGGCCCGCACAAGGCCGATGGAGAAAGGCGCCCGCCTGTTATCGAGAGGGTGACGTTAGTGCAACCGCTGCATGGGCGCGGGACAGGAATTTTGCGCAGGGATGGAACCATTCGGCGCGCCTTGCTATATATTGAGGCAGGACCAAAAAAGGATGCCCGCATGCGCGGCACCCGACACGAGAGAAGAGGATTAAACGATGGCCAAAGCCGCTACTCCCGCGACGAAGAAAGCCGCTGCTCCCCGTCCCAAGGCGCCTGCGAAGGCTGCCGCCGTCAAGGCCGCGCCCGCCCGCAAGCCGGCAACGGTGAAGGCCGCCAAGGAACATCCGATCCGCGACCAGATCGCGGCGACGCGCGACACCATCAAATCCGAAGCCTCGAAGAAGGCCGCCTCGCTGAAGGATGAAGCGACGGCGCTGAAGAAGCAGGCGTCGACCAAGGCGCGCGATGCCGCGACCAAGGGCAAGGACAAGGCCGCCGAGGCCGTCGGCAGCCTCGCCAAGCTGCTCGAGGACAGCGCCGGCACCGTCGACAGCAAGTTCGGCAAGCAGTACGGCGACTATGCCCGCTCGGCGGCTTCGACCGTCGCCGGCCTCGCCACGACGCTCGACAAGAAGGATCTCGACGAACTCGCCGCCTCGACCCGCGACATGGTCAAGAAGAACCCGGCGATCGCCGTCGGCGCCGCCACGGTGATCGGCTTCGTGCTCGCCCGGATGCTCAAGGGCAGCTCGAACGATTGACCGGACGTTGGCATCTGCAGATACGAACACCCCGCCGCCGTCCGACGCGCGCGGCTTTGACGGCATAAGCCACGGCTATGCGCCGGGCGGCCGTCCGGTCGCGCCACCGCCCGTTCCGCTCGAAAAGATTGTCGGCGATGTCGTCGACAATCTTTCGGCGACGGCGAAAGCCGAATTCGCGTTGATCGAGGCGCGCGGCGAACTGGCGCTCCACGGTGCCAGCCGGGCCGCGATATGGGGCGGCGTTGCCGCGACCGCCGCCGGCGTGGCATTGCTCGCACTGGCGTTCGGCGCGATATTGGCGCTGTCGCCGCACGTCGGCCCGCTGCTCGCGACCTTGATCGTGGTGGGCTTTCTCCTCGCTGTTGCGGCCGGAGCCGCGTGGCGCGCCCATCTGAGTTATGGCGACATCCGCACTGCGCTCCGGCGCGATCTGACGAATGAAGGGATCGACGATGCCGCGGACGCGTAATCGCCTGATCGCCGCGGCGCGCCGCTCGATGCTCCAGCGCGCCGAATTGCACCGGCGGCTCGACGTCGCGCGTGCGGCCTTGCGGCCCTCGGCGCTTGTCGACCGCGGGAAGTACCGGATCGGCGAAGCGGCCGATGATGCCGCGCACGCGGTGCAGGAGCAGTTCCGTAACAACCGCCTTCCGATCGCGCTCGCCGCTACGGCGGGTCTCGTCTGGCTGCTGCGCGAACCGATCAAGGAACATGCGCCCAAGTTGACGCGCAAGATTCAGGATCTGGCGGCGGACGTTGCCGGCCATTTCCGCTCTGCCGACGAACCGGCGGACGAGGACGAAATCGAAGAATTGGAGGAAGACGATGAAGCCGTTCGGTGAAACCGCCCGCGAAACGCGTGCGAAAGCGAGTGAACTTGCGGAGAAAACCGCCGAAAACGCCCGGCTGACCGCCGAGGCGGCGAAGGCCCGCATCCAGGATGGCTATGGCCGCGCCCGCGCCGCCACCGAAGATTTGGCGGCAAAGGCCAGCGAGCAGGCCGGCGTCGCGCGCGAAGCCGCCGGCGAAGCCTATGAAAAGGGCAAGGCGCAGGCGAAACGCGCGAACAGCAAGCTGAAGGATGTCGCCGAGAAGCAGCCGCTCGCGCTTGTCGCCGGCGCGGTCGCGATCGGGGCGCTGCTCGGGTCGCTGCTGCCCAAGTCCGGCTCAGGCGGCCGCAAGGACGACGACGGCTGAAAGACAGCTTGCTTGCTTATTCGCCCGTTGCGGAATAGGGGGCTGCGCATCCCCTCCCCAAGACTTTCACCGGCAGGAATCCGAAGATGAGCAAGCTTCACCTGGTGTTCGGCGGACGCGTCAGCGATCCGCAGGGCCTCGATTTTACCGACCTCCACAACCTCGACGTCGTG